>JAKDLH010000104.1 GCA_030452945.1 Microlunatus sp.
GCCTCCGGCGCGGCGGGCAGGATTTAGCGTTATGACCCTGCTGCTCGTGGCCGCGCTGGTCACCGGGATCGTCGTCCTCACCCCGGTGGCTGACCGGCTACGCGTTCCCCAGCCGATCCTGTTGCTGGTGTTCGGGCTCATTTTGGGGCTGGTACCGGTGCTGCCCGGCCTGGAAATCGAAGCGGACCTGATCCTGCCGATCGTGCTGCCGCCGCTGCTGTTCGCCGCCACCCAGCGGGCCACGGTCGAGCAGTTCCGGGATGCGGCGGGTCCGGTCCTGCTGCTGGCCGTCGGGCTCACCGTCGCCACGGCGACAGTGGCTGCCGTGGTGGCGCACCTGGCCGGCTTGAACTGGCAGGCAGCGGCCGTCCTCGGCGCGATCGTCTCGCCACCAGATCCGGTGGCGGCGACGGCCGTCGCGCGCCGGCTGCGGTTGCCCGAACGACTGGTGACCATTCTCGAGGGCGAAGGGTTGTTCAACGACGCTACGGCGCTGGTGATCTACCAGGTGACCGTGGCGGTGGCGATCACGGGGGAGTTCTCCACCGGAGGCGCGGTGGGCGACCTGGCGCTCGCGGTAGGCGTGGGGATCGTGCTGGGGCTGCTCGCCGGCTGGTTGACCAAGCTCGCCCTGGGGGCACTGCACGACGCGAACGCCGAGACGACAGTGACCATCGCCGCCCCGTTCGTGGTCTACCTGGTCGCCGACCAGCTTGGTGGTTCAGGGGTGTTGGCTGTTCTCGCGCTCGGTCTCTATCTGCGCCGAGCCGGGCATGCCTCACTCACGGCCGGCGGCTGGCTGCTCGGCCGCTCAGTCTGGGACTACGCCGACTTCGTGATCACCAGCCTGGTCTTCGTCCTGCTGGGCTTCGAACTGACCAACGTCCTCGGAGCCAGCCACGAGGGCCGCGGTGGTCTGATCCTCGCGGCGCTGGTGATCGGCGCGGTCGTGCTGTTTCGGCCGCTCTGGCTGTTCCCGGCCACCGCGTTGGCCCGCGCGGTCGCCCGTCGTCGGGCCACCGACATCCCGTACGGCTGGCGAGAGACCGTGGTGGTTTCGTGGGCCGGGATGCGTGGTGTGGTCACGGTCGCCACCGCGTTGGCTCTGCCTCGGGTAAACCTCGCGGGTGAGCCGTTGGCATGGCGTGACGTGGTGGTCCTGGTCGGACTGGCCTGCGCCCTGGTCACCCTCGTGGCGCAGGGTCTGACCCTGACCCCGTTGGTCGGGTGGCTCGGGATCGGGTCGGAGATCGACGAGCGATTAGAGGTGAATCGGCTCCGCCGGCGCGCCGTGGATGCCGCCTTGGAGAGCCTGCGCGCCGACGATCATCAAGATCCCGACCCGGTCAAGGAAGCCGTGATCACCACGTACGAGGCTCGGCTCCAGGCACAGGAAGCTGTCCAGGATGCTGTCCGTCGCTCGGTGGTTGAAGGTTCGAGCGGTGAGTCCGCCGAAGAGAAGTCCGCTGCCCTGGAGGAGAGAATGCGTGATCTGTTGCGCCTCTCCAGCAACGTCGAGCGGGAGCTGGTGCTGAGAGCCCGCAACGCCGGCGAGGTCACCCCGGCCGCGGCCGACGAAGTGCTGGGCGAGATCGAGAACCGGGCGGCGCGGATCGAATTCTGATCCGTTCCGTTCGGTGGCCGCGAAGAAGTGGTCGCGGCCGTCGGGTCAGGGGCGAGGAGATCCAGGCGGGACGGGTGGACTGTCGGGCAGACCGGTTCGTCGCAGCTCCAAAGCGGCAAGCGCTGCGATCACCTCGGTGTCCCTCGATCGCCAGGCGTGTACCGGATCGGTGCTGATCTGCCCGAGTCGCTGCAGAGGCTGGGTCGCGATGGCCCGAATAGCGAGCAGATCCACGCCGGCCTCGGTCCCTCGGAAACGTTCCGCGGCCCGAGCCTGCACCACGAATCTGACCCGAGCGGGCAGCCAGACGGCGACGACGAGGAGCACCGGAATCAAGAACGTCGACCAGCCCAGCACGAGCGCGGCACGTTCGATGACGGCGACCTGGTGATCGGCGGCAGCGGTCAAGCCATCCAGTCGCCGTGCAGCGTTGTCGAAGGGCTGACGGATCGCCGGCCCGAGACCGGGCAGACCGGAGAGTTTGTCGGCGGCGGCTTCGAGGTCACCGGAGACGCCGCGGATGGCCTTGGCGCTCTCCCGGGCCGGAGTCGCCGTTGCGGTGACCACGGAGTGGACCAGCCGAGCCAGGAGTGCACAGACCACGGCCCACACGACGACGAAGACGTCGGAGGTCACTTGGGCGGCGAGCTGCCAGGACGGGCGCGCGTACACCCTCGCCAACGATCAGCCCTCCAAAACTCGGGCGTCAGCAGATCCAGCGACCGAGCACAGGACCATGACAGCATGGCTGGGTTCGATCACCAAGATCCTGGGTGGCGTGCGCCCGGACCGGAGCAGCGGTACCACTAGGATCATCACCACTTCGGTTCCCGTCATGGTGCGGCGGGCCGCGCGAGGAGGTCTCGATGCCCTGGTGGGGTTGGCTGATAGTCGCCGTGGTCGTCATTGTGCTGATCGTGGTCGGCATCATGGCCATTCAGGCCCGGCGCCGTCGCGGCGGGGTACTGATCGATCCGAAACGGCCCAAAGGTCCGGAGAACACACCATGACGCGGCTGCTCCGCACCAGCGAGATCACCGGACGCCCAGTCGTCACTTTGGCCGGGGAGGACGTGGCCCAGATCAAGGACGTCGTCTACGCCCCGGGTCGAGGCAGGGTCGGCGCCTTCACCCTGGCCGGCCGAGGCCTGTTCGCGGGACCGTTGCCGGTGGCCCTGGCCTGGTCGTCCGTTGTCGCCTTGGGCAACGACGCGGTGATGATCGCCGATGAGGAGGTCTTGGCGCCTCTCGAGCAGGGTGTTGACCAGCCAGCCACCAGCGGACGCCAAGGAAACGTGCTCGGGGCGCGGGTGCTGACCGATACCGGCACCGACTTGGGTCTGGTCGCGGACGTCATCGTGCAGGTCAGCGAGGACGACTCCGCGTGTGAGGTGGTCGGCTACGAGATCGAGTCCTCCGACGCGGCTGGCAGCCAAGCCGACACGCTGCTGATCCCCCTGCCCGAGACGCTGTCGGCGTCCGGGGAGCACCTGATTGTCCCGGGCAGTGTCACCAAGTTCGTGCGACACGATCTGGCCGGCTTCGGAGCCGCGATCGAGGGGTTCCGCAGCCACCTCGGAGGAGAGGACTGATGCGATTTAGCCAAGCCCGCGGGCAGAAGATCGTGAGCACCTCAACGGCCGGCACGGTCGGTCGGGTGTCCGGATTCGTCGTCGATCCGTCGACGTCGCGGATTGCGGCCGTACGGGTGAAGAAGGCTGCGAGTGGTGACACCTTGCCGTGGACCGACATCACCTCCTTTGGCGTGGACGCGGTGACCGTCGACGACGCCGCCCGCATCACCGAGGCGTCCGAGAAGATCGCGTCGTTGTCCGGCAGGAAACGGAAGGTGATCGGCAGACGGGTGCTGTCGACCGCTGGGAACGAACTGGGACGCAGCTCGGACGTGGAGTTCGACCAGGAGTCTGGCGCGGTCACCGCCATCGTGCTGAACGACGAGAAGACCGCGACCGGAAAGGTCGTGGGCATCGGCTCCTACGCCGTGGTCTGGCAGGAGGATTGACTCTATCGAGACTGAGGACCGAGCGCTTCTGAGCGGCCGCAGACGGTTGAACAGCGAATGGCTACGACGGCATCAGATTGCGGTGTTCTTCGTCCTCGCCTACTCGCTCACGTGGTCGGTTCAGATACCGGCCTACCTGCTCGCCCACCGTGAGGGAGTCACACTGGGCAACGAGGCCAACCTCCAGCACGTCCTCGACCTGCTAGGCGGCGAGGGCCACCCGGCGGCCAACTGCGTCTCCTGATCCTCCAGTAAGCGCAGTCTGGCGCGGACGACCTCATTCGCCGAGCGGTACCGTCCGGTCGCGATCTCGCGCGAGGAACGACGAGAAGTGTTCGTCTAGGCTCTGCTGGAGGTGTTCGTGGCCATGACCCAAAAGTACCAAGGGTTGGTAGGCCCGTTGGGTGTGTCATCGATGAATACTCCACAAGCGTGGCGGCGAGACCTGCACGGATCGAATCCTTCGCGATGTATCTCGATCCCCGGAGACCTCCTCCATACTCGTTGAGAGTGACCGTGAGCGGTCGACGTCGAGCACCTGCACGAGAACGGGACGACTGTGAAACACCGATGCGGACGGGTTGTCATCTTGTGTTCCATCGTCCTCGCGCTGCTCCAGACCGGATGCTCAGCGCCGATCCCCCGCGAGGACGTGCCCGCCGGCTGGGCCCTGAACGTTCATCAGCCGGGTGAGTGGTGGATTCAGCCACTGATCCCGCGATCCGTGATCGTCCAGCGGTGCCCTCCACCGCGCGGCTGGGCGTCCGAGCCCGATCTCACCCGGGCGACAGCCCTGCCTCCGGGCAGCGACATCGAGTACTTCTTCCTGGTCGACGACTATCACTGCTCGATCGGCTGGTCCGAACCCGTGACCACGGTCGAGTCCCCAATCGACGACATGAACAGCGAGACGGGGCTGCGCCGCATCTGCTCGAGTAGCGGATTGCCGATGGACGCCTCGTGGCGCTACCTCGGCCACACCACCACCAAACGAGTAGGCGATCTACCCAGCGAGGCGGACGACTCGGTACCCAGCGAGGCGGCCGACTCCGCAGAGCCGGAGGCCACGACCGCCGGCTTCATCGACCAGTACAGCACCGTGGTCACCTGCTTAGTGCAGAGCTGGGGTGACGCGGGTACCGACGCCACCGTGGAGTTGTCGGTTGGGACCGACCTTGCCGGCGCCAACGCCACCGCCTGCCCGGTCACCCCGCGCAACATGGCCGCGGCCGACGACGGCACGTTGTCCGACTACGAGCTCAGGGGAACCGGAGCCGTCCGTGGCGAGGACGGCCATGTTCTCACCAGGGCGAAGACGTTGCGAATCGGCCTGGCCGCAGACAGTGTGACGAGCTCACACCCTGTGGTCGACGGCATCGCCATCGTAAGCGCCTTGGTGACGCCCAAGGCCGCCATCCGCCTCGACTGGGACGAGCCGCCGGAAGTCAAGGGGGAGATTCTCGGCGCGGACGGCCGCGTCTTGGCCACCTGCCGTACGTGACTATCAGCCATTCCTGTTCATTCGACGGCGCCGCGCAACACTGTTGCGCGTCGGCTCATAGCCGGCCGCTGCGGATCTAGGTTCGCCCGCCTACTGCGACGACGTGCCGATACCGCCTCGGCCGAGCTCAACGAGGCCCAACTCCATCGCTGATGAGGAGGATCTCATGGCCGATGGCGATGGCCGGTGGCCCGAGCTACCCGGACCTCAATCGGCTCATTCGATCGCTGCCAGTTCGCAGGGCGAGCGCTCGGAGCGACCTAATGAACGTCCAGGCGACCGTCAGTGGTGCTTGCCCGACGCCTGGGCTACAGAACTCACGACACGACAGTAAACCCCCGGCCGATGTCCACTCGGAGTCTCCTCCAGCAGGTCCCGACCAGGGGTTCCGTTCGTAGCGGGGACAGGATTTGAACCTGTGACCTCTGGGTTATGAGCCCAGCGAGCTACCGAGCTGCTCCACCCCGCGTCGCTGCTGCTAGCGTACGCGAAGTCGATGCCACTCCCAAATTCACCGGTGAGATCTGAGTCACCGCGGCTCGATCAGCACCACTGCGGCGATCCCGGGCTGAATTGGCCGAGAATGCTGACGTGACGATCGCGCGCGCAACGGGACGGCGGCTAGCAGAGCTATGGCGAGGTCGTGATGTCGGCCTCAGCTACGGCGCGATCGTGGTGGTGGCCAGCCTGTGGATCAACCTGCAGTCCGGGCCGACGGCTCGTCGGATCGTGGAAAACGTCAGTACCAACCTCGAGAACATGCGGTCTCACCCGATCGAGGTGTTGGTGGCCAGCGCCTTCGTGGTGTCGCCCCTGCTTCAGCTGCTGCTGGTGCCGGTGGTGATCTGGGTGTTCGGGATGGTGCAGCGGTGGCTGGGTCGGACCGCGTTGATCGCGGTCTGGGTGTTCGGACACGTCGGGGCCACCCTGTTCGTGATGGCTATGGAGATTACCGCCTTGTACCGACACATCGCCCGGTTCTCGATCGTGAGCAAGCCGGACGTCGGCGTCAGCTACGGGATGGCGGCGGCGATCGGTCTGCTGAGTGCGCGGGTGCCGCGGCGGTGGCGACTCCCGTACGGGCTGGGCTGCTTGGTGGTCACCGGCGGGATGTTCATCATCTGGCCGACATTCACCGGACTCGGTCACCTGACCGCGGTGATCATCGGTCTGGGGATGGCGGCCGCGGTCCGCGGCGGTGAACGTGCGGTCGCGAGAACTCGGTCGGGCGGTTCTGTCGGAGTCGGCGCGTAGCCTCTCTCCCATGTCGTCCACGGCGGCCCGAGACCGGGCCCGCTCCGACCGGATCCCGGCGGGTGTCCTGCCGCGGATCGCCCGCCAACTCGCGCCCTACCAGAGACCCATGGTGGCCGTGGCCGTCGTCGTGTTGGTGTCGGCCGGGCTCACCTCGGTCGCGCCGTTCCTGACCAAGGCCGTCTTCGATGATGCTCTTTTCCCAGTCGACGGCGGCGCGGTGAACCTGACTCTGTTGTGGTGGCTGTTCGGCGGCCTGGTGGCCATCCCCATCGTCACCGCCGGGCTCGGGATCGGACAGAACTACCTGACCAGCCGGATCGGCAACTCGGCCATGGCCGATCTTCGTAGCGACCTGTTCGCCCACCTGCAGCGGATGGAGCTGGCGTTCTTCACCGGCACCAAGACCGGTGCGATCCAGTCCCGGCTGGCCAACGACGTCAGTGGTGTCCGTACGGTCCTGACCGACACGGCGACCACCATCCTGCAGAACTCGGTCACCGTGATCGCCGCATTCGTGGCCATGGTGCTGCTCTCGTGGCAGCTGACCGTGCTGACCTTGATCCTGATGCCGCTTTTCCTGATCGTCCAGGTGCGAGTCGGACGACGACGGCAGCGAATCGCCCGTCGGACTCAGGAGTCGCTCTCGGAGATGACCGCGATCACCGAGGAGTCGTTGTCGGTCTCCGGGATCCTGCTGGCCAAGGTGTTCGGCCGGGGCCACGCCGAGGCGGAGCGCTATCGGCAGGAGAACCACAACCAGACCCGGCTGCAGATCGAGGCGGCGATGGCCGGCCGGACGTTCTTCGCTCTGGTCCAGACCTTCTTCGCGGTCACCCCCGCACTGATCTACCTGGTTGCCGGCTATCTGATGACCGGGCGGATCGGGGGTGGGGAGGCGCTGACGGCCGGCACCCTGGTCGCGTTCACCACGCTGCAGGCTCGGTTGCAGATGCCGTTAATGCAGCTGATGCGGGTCACCCTCGACGTGCAGACCTCATTGGCCCTGTTCCGACGGATCTTCGAGTACTTCGACCTCGAGCCGGCCATCGTCGAACGAGCCGACGCCCGTCCGCTGGAGCGGACGGTGCATGGCGGCCTGGTCGAGTTCGACGACGTCTGGTTCCGATATCCGGACGTCCGGGAGTTGAGCGGGACCCCGGTCGGGCCCCGGTTCGGGTTCACCGGCCCGACCGCGACCACGGGCGACGGCGTCAGCGACCCCGAGCAGCGCCGTGACGTTGACACCGAGCCGGCGCCGCCCACCCGTGAGTGGACCCTCTCCGGCATCTCGCTGAGTGTGCAGCCGGGTCAGCTAGCCGCGATCGTCGGACCCTCCGGATCGGGCAAGACCACCATGACCTATCTGGTGCCCCGCTTCTACGACGTGGATCGGGGTTCGGTGCGGATCGACGGACACGACATCCGCGACGTCAGCTTCGAGTCCTTGGCCCAGTCGGTGGGCATGGTCACCCAAGAGCCGTACCTGTTCCACGGCACGCTGTTCGACAACATCGCGTACGCGAAGGCCGGTGCCACCCGCGCCGAAGTCGAGCAAGCGGCTCGAGACGCCAACATCCACGATCGGATCATGCGCTTCACCGACGGCTACGACACGGTGGCCGGGGAGCGCGGCTACCGGCTGTCGGGCGGGGAGAAGCAGCGGCTGGCGATCGCCCGGGTGCTGCTGATGAACCCGCGGGTGCTGATCCTGGATGAGGCGACCTCGGCCTTGGACACCGAGACCGAGCGGCTGGTGCAGCAGGCTCTCGAACGGGCCACCCAGGGACGGACCACGATCGCCGTCGCCCACCGACTCTCGACCATCCGCAACGCCGACGTGATCTTCGGTCTGGAGGACGGTGTGCTGGTGGAACGAGGCACGCACACCGAGCTGCTGGAGCTCGACGGCTTGTATGCCCGGCTCTACACCGAGCAGTTCGACGGCGGTCGGGTCGAGGGACGGTTCGCCGACGGGGTGGTGTACGCAGACGGCGAGGTGTGGTGCGACCGACGGAGCGGCCGCCGAGCCGATATCGGGGTGTAGCGGCGTCCGGCGCTGCCGCGGACTACTCGGGTCGATCCTTCCGCAACCCGAGCCGGATCGAGACGGCCCGGCCCATCAGCACGCCGAGCGCGATCGTCACCATAGTGGACACCGTGGTCAGCAGCGTCTGTTGCGCGCCGCCCTCTCCGCTGAGCATGGTGGCCAATCCCATCAGACCGAGCGCGCCGGGAACGAGCAGCCAGAAGGCCGGCGTGAAGGAGACGATGGCGGGCGGTCCGGTGCGCTGGCGGGCGACCAGATCGGCCACCGGGGTCATCAGCAGTGCGCCCACGAAGGCCGACAGAATTCCGCCGACGACCAGACCGCCGAGCACCTGTCCCCCATAAGCCACGTACAGCACGATCAAGAGCCAGCCCAAGGAACGAGGCCGGACGCTGCGGTTAAGACCGATGCCGACCCCGAACACGCCGACCGCCAACCACGGCCCCACCACGCCCAGGGTGGGTTGCTGATGCAGCTCCAGGGTCGGGACTCCGATCAGCAGGGCCGGTCCCACCAGGCCCAAGGCGAGCAGCAGCAACTGGGTCAGCCCAGCTGCGGCCCGGCCGGCGCCGGAGATCATCTGACCGGTGGCCAGCTCGATCACCGCCATGGTCAGCAAGGCGCCGGGCAGCAGCGTGACCAGCGGGGCGATCACGGTCGGCACCACGTCGGAGTCGATACCGAGGCGGGCAAGCACCAAGACAATCAGGGACACCGCGCCGGACGCGGTGACGGCCACGAGGGGCTGGTACCGCGAAGGGACCTTTTGGGCCAGCAACAGCAAGGCCGCCGTGACCACTCCCAGCAGACCGGAGATGAGCACGCCACGCCACGAGCTGCCCAGCAGCACGGCCAGTCCCATGGCCGCGAGCACCCCGCCCGACAGCTGGACAGGAGGCGTGAACGGTGACGGCTTCGCTCGGATGGCGTGAATCTGGCGTACCGCCTCCCGAGGGTCGAGGCCGCGTCGGGCCTGGGTGACGACATCGTCGATATCCTCGATCTGGTGCAGCTGCAACGGCGTCCGACCGGCGGCGACGGCGCCCGTACGCAGTCCGCGACCGCTCACCAACGACACGATCAACAAGGTCGGCAGAGCGATGATCTCCACCTCGGGCATGTTGTTCTTCACCGCGATGTGGCGCAGATCAGACTGCACGTCGTTGACGTTGAATCCGGCGTCGATCAACGCCTCGCCGGCGGTCGACATCAGCAGCAGCACGTCGTCCTCGGTCGGCGGCGTCGCCGGCAGGTCCGCGACGTCGACTGAACCACTCGCAGCCGTAGCCAGCGGGCTTTCACCTGCTGGGGGTGGTCGAGTCAATCGATACAGCAATAGCGCCATGAAGCCCAAGACGGCCAGCGCGATCAACACCGACTGCAGCGACACCAGG
>JAKDLH010000459.1 GCA_030452945.1 Microlunatus sp.
CAATAGCAACCGCGACCGGACTCGCGGCCGCGGCTTGACATAGGAGAAACTCATGAGTTCGGTGTGGTCGATCCGGCGCAGCGCAGCCGACAGGAAGCTGGCCGGCGTCTGCGGTGGCGTCGCACGCCACTGGGGCGTCGACCCGGTCCTGGTGCGCGTCGGCTGGGCTCTGCTGGCCTTGAGCGGCGGCCTCGGCATCGTGCTGTACGTGGCTGCGTGGCTGCTCGTGCCGACCGACGGCTCGACCACGTCGGTGATCGACGACCTGTCCAAGGGGCAGACCAGCAGCTGGCCGCGGGAAGCCTGGGTGGCCATCGTCGCCGTCGCCTGCCTGGTGACCTTCGGTGTTTTCAGTTCGACCACCACGATCGGATTCGGCCCGGCTGTCGTGCTCGCCCTGATCTGGTACTTCGGCTACTACAAGAACCGTTCGCGTCGGGCCAGCCCGCCCGGCGTGTCTTCCGCCCAGCAGACTCCGCCAGCCATCGCACCGGACCAGTCGACGAGGCCGCCGGCCGAGCCGTTCCGCTACCCCGGTCCCAGCACCCCGTTCACCGAAGCCGCCGAGACGTGGCGGCAGCGGGTGGAGGTGATCCGGCGCTCCGGTCCCGACGGCCAGGATGCGGGCTCGGGCGGAGCCGGACCGGTCACCGATCATTCGATTCCGTCGGCTCCCGCCCTGTCCTGGACATCTCAGGGGGCAATGTCCCCGGTCCCCGCCGCCGATCCTGGCTGGCCGGGCTACCCGTACGGCTCCGCACCCGCTCCCGTCCAGGATCCCCCATCGGCCGAGGACCGTGAGACCGCGGCTCGGGCCAACTTCCTGGCGACCGCGGACCCGGTCGGTCTCTACACCGAGGCGGCTCCGGTCCAGGCGGCAGCGGCACCCAGCCGCCGGACCCAGGCCCGGTCGCTCTCGGCCCGCCGGCTGCGACTGCTCTCCCTCGTCGTCCTCGGGCTGGCCCTGCTCGGACTGGGGGCCGCCGACGCGCTGGGCGCGACGATCACCCCGATGGTTTACGCCGCTTCCGCGCTGCTGGTGGTCGGGCTCACCCTGGTCGCCGCGACCTGGTTCGGTCGAGCTCGAGGGATCCTGCCGATCGGGCTGCTGCTGCTGGTGGTGGTCGCAGGCCTGTCGTTGGCCGGACCGGCAGCCCAGTTCACCCGACAGGTCAGCTACCCGACGCTCGCCGCGTTGCCGGCTCAGCCCTTGACCATGGACCGGGGCCTGGTCAGGGTGGACCTTCGCCAGGTGGACGTGACTCGCGACGCCACGTTCAGTGCCGACGTCGGCGCCGGGGCGATCGAGATCCTGGCGCCGGCGAACACCAACCTGGTGCTGGACTACACAGTTGGTAATGGGATGGTGATGGACAACGACACCACCATCGTCAGCGGAGCCAACCTCGTCGGCAGCTCCCCGCTCGACCGGCGTGGCGGGACCGGTCCGACCCTCACCCTCGACATCGAGGTCGGCCATGGCGTCGTGGCGGTGAGTCGATGAAACGCCGTGACGGCGTCGCCCTCATCTTCGGACTGCTGCTGACCGGGGTGGCCATCGGGTCGTTGTGGCTGTCGATCACCGGCTCGCTCGACTGGGAGGCCCTCAAGGTCGCTGTTCCCGTCGGGCTGGTGGTGATCGGGGTCGCTGGGCTGGTCGTCTCCCGCGGCAGCGACTGATCACTAGCCCGACGCTCGCTTGCCGTGCCGCCTGTTCGCCCCCCATCCTTCGCCAGACCGAATCACCACCACAGAGAGGCAAACTCCATGACGAACCCCTACCCGCCTTCCGAGCCCCGTCGGTTGACCCGTGATCCGAGCAACAAGCTGATCGGAGGCGTG
>JAKDLH010000105.1 GCA_030452945.1 Microlunatus sp.
GAAACCGGTCATCAGCAGGATGCCGACGCCCACCCGCATCGCCTTGCCCCCCCGCTCCGCCACCGGAACAGCGTACGGGATGGGCGTCAGCGCTTGACCGCGATGATCACCGACGTGTCCTCGGCCACCATCACGTCGACACTGGTGAAGCGTTCGTCGGAGAGCCAATCCTGGCGGAGAGTGTCGACCCGTCCGGCGGACACCGGGGGCCAGCTGGGACAGGGGGTGAAGTCGTCCAACACGATCATGCCGCCGGCTGCGACCAGGTCGACGATCTGCTCCCGAGGAAACTCACTGGCGCTGCCGGCGTCCAAGAAGACCAGCGAGAACGGCCCGTGCTGGGCCAGGTCGGCCCAATCGGCGTGGATCACGTCGATGTCGTCGTCGACGAACATGTCCATCACTCCGTGGGCGAGCTCGGGATCGAGTTCGGCGGTGATCACCCGGGTGCTCTTGGGCGCGCCACTGCGCAGCCACGCCGCACCGACGCCGCAGCCCGTGCCGCACTCGGCAATGGTCCCGGTCCGGGTCGCGGCCAAGGTCGCCAGCAACCGACCGGTCTCGGTCCGCGAGGTCTGCACGTACCCGCGGTGTAACGACATCCGCAGGGCGCGGACTACCAGCGCAGGCAGCTCGGGCGGGGCACTCACCACGTCAGTCTGCGGGACGGCACCAGGCCACCGAGTCGACTGGTCCAGCATGTGGGAAGGACTGTCCAAATGGCGGCAGAAGGATAGTCGGACGTCCTAGCATCACTGGTGTCCACTCCGCCACGACGCTCAGGAACGCACCATGTACGAGATGTACCCCGACGATTGGGCAGCCAACCCGCGGCCACTGGCGGATGGCGTGCAGCCACGTCGCCGCGCTCGCCGCGCGCACTCGGTCACCCCGTCGATTCTCGTGCAGGAGCGGGTGATTCCAGGATCCGCGGTCGCTGACGAGATCCCAGCCCACCAGCACTGACGGCACCCGAAGGGCCTACCTGAGGCCGGGGAGTCGACCTCCCTGGCCGGCTAGACCAGCATGGCAATTGCGTCGCCGACCTCGCTGGTTGTCCGTTGGCCCGTCCGCGTAGCCAGGTCGTTCAACACGGCCTTTTCCACTCGGGCGGCTTCGTCGTCGAGTCCGAGATGGTCCAACAGCAATGCCACGGACAAGATCGTGGCCGTCGGATCGGCGATCTGCTGACCGGCGATGTCAGGTGCCGAGCCGTGCACGGGCTCGAACATCGAGGGATAGGCGCCCGACGGATTGATGTTGCCGCTGGCGGCCAGACCGATCCCGCCGGTCACTGCCGCGGCCAGATCGGTGATGATGTCGCCGAACAGGTTGTCAGTGACGATCACGTCGAAGCGGGAAGGATCCTGCACCAAGAAGATTGTGGCGGCGTCGACGTGCAGGTAGTCGGTGCTGACTTGCGGATACTCGTTGGCCACCGCCGCGAAGATCCGCTGCCAGAGCCCGCCGGCGTGCACGAGCACGTTGTGTTTGTGCACCAGCGTGACCTTGTTGCGGCGGCGAGTGGCCCGTTCGAAGGCGTCCCGGACGACCCGCTCCACGCCGTAGGAGGTGTTGATGCTGACCTCGGTGGCGATCTCGGCCGGCGTCCCGCCGCGGACCACTCCGCCGTTGCCGACGTAGAGACCCTCCGTGCCCTCGCGAACGACCACGAAGTCGATCTCTTTCCCCTCGGTCACGGCCGCGGACAGCGGACTGATCGAGCCGGGGAACAGCCGGCTCGGTCGCAGGTTGACATAGTGGTCGAAGCTGAAGCGCAGCTTGAGCAGCAGACCCCGCTCGAGCAGGCCGCTCGGCACGTCCACGGCTCCGGGAGCCGCTCCGACGGCGCCCAGCAGGATCGCGTCGGCCTGGGCCAGTTCGGTCAGGACCGATTCCGGCAGCACCTCGCCGGTACGCTGCCAGCGAGTCGCGCCCAGGTCGTAGTGCGTGCTGGTGACCTTGCCGTCACCAACGGCCGCGTCGAGGACCTTGATGCCCTCGGTGACGACTTCGGGGCCGATTCCGTCACCGCCGATCACGGCCAGGCTGACGGACTTCTCCTTCGTCGGTGCGGTCACCGGCGCATCGTAACCATGCCCGACCGAGCCGGTCAGGGCCGTCTCAGGAGGTTGTAGCGTGACCATCATGCAGAACGCTCTGGCGCTGGAGTTCGAACAGCGCAGGAATCCTCATCCCCTCTCTCCGAGCGAGCGGGCCGCGATCCTCGACGACCCGGGTTTCGGGACGAACTTCACCGACCATATGGCCGTGGCGACCTGGACCCAGGCCGACGGTTGGCACGACTCGGCTGTCGTCCCGTACGGACCGTTCGCCATCGACCCGGCCACCGCGGTGCTGCACTACGCGCAGGAGGTGTTCGAGGGGCTCAAGGCCTACCGGCACCCCGACGGCAGCGTCTGGCTGTTCCGAGCGGACCGGAACGCCGATCGCTTCGCCCGCTCCGCTGCTCGCCTGGCTCTGCCGGTGCTCGCTCCGGCGGACTTCCTGGGCAGTATCGAGGGGCTGGTCGCCGCCGACCTGGACTGGGTGCCCTCCGGCGGGGAGAAGAGCCTCTACCTGCGACCGTTCATGTTCGCCTCCGAGGCGTTCCTGGGTGTCCGCGCGGCGCACCGGGTCACCTACTGCTGTATCGCGAGCCCGGCTGGGTCGTACTTCGCCTCCGGGGTGAAACCGGTGAAGATCTGGATCTCCACCACGTACACCCGGGCCGCCTCAGGTGGCACCGGAGCGGCCAAGTGCGGGGGAAACTACGCCGCCAGTCTGATCGCCCAGCAGGAGGCGGCTGAGCACGGCTGCGACCAGGTGATGTTCGCCGACGCGGCCGAACACACCTGGTTGGAGGAGCTCGGCGGGATGAACGTCTACCTGATCACCACCGACGGGGAGCTGATCACCCCCGAGCTCACCGGCTCCATCCTGGAGGGCGTCACTCGCGACTCCATCCTGACGCTGGCCTCAGAATGGGGTCTGAACCCGGTGGAGCGTCGGATCAGCGTGGCTGAGACGCTCGACGGTCTGCGCAGCGGCCGGATCTCAGAGGTCTTCGCCTGTGGCACGGCGGCGGTCATCACTCCGATCGCTTCGCTGCACAACGACGAGGGTGACGTGGTGGTCGGCTCCGGCGAGGCCGGCGAAGTGACGTCTGCGCTGCGTACGGCGTTGATGGACATCCAATACGGCCGCGCCGAGGACCGGCACAACTGGCTGCGGCAGATTGCCTGACCGAGTTGACGGTCGTTTCCCCGCAGAAGTTGATCGGCGTCCGGCCCGCGGGGCGTCTGGCGGTCGTTTCCCCGCAGAAGTTGATCGGCGTCCGGCCCGCGGGGCGTCTGGCGGTCGTTTCCCCGCAGAAGTTGATCGGCGTCCGGCCTGCGGGGGTTAACCCCCCCGCCCCGTGCCGGTCACCACGGCAGGTCAGAGTCCGGCAGATTCCTGACTCAGCTGCTGGACAGGTACTGGTCAGATGGGTGCCGTTGCTGTAGAACTGACTCCGTGTCGTCCCTGGTGATTATCGTGTAGCGCGCTGAAGCAGCCTTTCAGCGCGCCGACCTCCTGTGCATTTGCGGGAGGTTTTTTGTTGCCATGACACCGATCACCCCCGACCACTGAGGAAGCAGCAGATGTCGAATCCCGCGAGACCACTGCCGAGCCCCTTCCATGTCTACGACACGACGCTGCGGGACGGGTCGCAGCAGGAGGGACTGAACCTCTCCGTCAACGACAAGCTGGCGATCACGGCCCTGCTCGACGAGCTGGGCGTGGACTTCATCGAGGGCGGCTGGCCGGGCGCCAATCCGGGCGACACCACGTACTTCTCCGAGATGGCCGCCGGCGCCGTACCGCTGACCAACGCCACCCTGACCGCCTTCGGATTCACCCGGCGGGTGGGGATGACCGCGGCCGACGATCCCCTCACGGCCGCGTTGCGCGACTCACACGCCTCGGTGGCCTGCATCGTCGCGAAGTCCCATGATCGCCATGTCGAGCAGGCCCTGAAGACCACCTTGCGAGAGAACCTGGCCATGGTGGCTGACACCGTGTCACACCTCCGAGCCGAGGGGATGCGGGTCTTCGTCGACTGCGAGCACTTCTTCGACGGCTACCGGGCCAACCCGGCGTACGCGCTGGAGGTCGTGCACACCGCCGCCGATGCCGGCGCGGAGGTCGTCGTGCTGTGTGACACCAACGGCGGGATGCTCCCCTCGTGGATCGGCGAGATCGTCAGCGCCGCCACCACCACCGGAGCTCAGCTAGGCATCCACTGTCACAACGACACCGGCTGTGCGGTGGCCAACACCATGGCCGCCGTCGACGCCGGTGCGATCCAGGTGCAGGGCACCGTCAACGGCTACGGCGAGCGGACCGGCAACGCCGATCTGGTCACGGTCGTGGCCAATCTTGAACTCAAGTACGGCTGGGAGCTGCTGCCAGCCGGATCACTTCGCGAGGCGACGCGGCTATCGCACGCGATCGCTGAGGTGACGAACGTTCCACCGAGCGCTCGCCAACCCTATGTTGGCCTGTCGTCGTTCGCCCACAAGGCGGGACTGCATGCCAGCGCCATCAAGGTCGACCCTCTCCTCTACCAGCACATCGACCCGGTCGAGGTGGGGAACGACATGCGGATGCTCGTCTCGGAGATGGCTGGCCGGGCGAACATCCAGATCAAGGGATCCGAACTCGGCTTCGACCTCTCTGACCGTGACCTGGCGGCGAGGATCACCGAGAGGGTGAAGGTGGCCGAGGCGGCTGGCTACACCTACGAGTCCGCGGACGCCAGCTTCGAGTTGTTGCTGCGTCGCGAGCTCGAGGGGTTGCCCACGCTGTTCGAGGTGCATTCGTGGCGAGTCTTCACCCAGTCCCACGCGGGCGGCGAAGCCGACACCGAATGCATCGTGCGGCTCACCGCCAAAGGAAAGGCTCAGCGGGTCGTGGGCGAGGGCAACGGACCGGTCAACGCCCTCGACCACGCCCTGCTGAACGCCCTGTCGCCGGCGTACCCGGTGGTCGACCGATTCTCCTTGATCGACTACCGGGTCCGGATCCTCGATCAAGGTCACGGCACCGACGCCACTGTCCGGGTGCTGATCCAGACCACCGACGGCCGCCGGATCTGGACCACGGTCGGGGTCGGCCAGAACATCATCGAGGCTTCGTGGGAGGCGCTCAGCGAGGCCTACCTGTACGGATTGCTGCACGCCGACGACGACAGCGCTGCCGCCAGGCCCGCCGGACCGCAGAGGCAGCCGACGCCGGTGGGCTGACCGGCCGATAGGCCGAGTCCAGACCTTTCTCGTAGCGCTGGCCGTCGTCGACGGCCCCCAATGACTCACCGATCATGTCTGGGCGGGTTGAGCCCATAGCACAAGTCGAGCGTCGTGTCTACCGGCGGTTCATTCGCGGACCTGCTTGTTTACTCGGTAAGCCTTTTGCAGTTAGTGTGCGGGTCGTCCCAATGATGGGACCGGGGGACCCAAGGGCGGCTGGGTAGCAGGTGCCGACCGGAGAGGAATCCCGCCACGTGCCGCAGCCTCGCCCTGCGCCGGCTCCCGGTGTGTCTCGTGCACCCGGCGCTTCGGCTTGCCGGCGACTCCTCCCGCTGGGGTTGTGTCTGGCGCTGATCGCGCCCATGGTCGCCATCGATCTCGGAGCCCGGACGGCCGCCGCCGCCGTCCGCTCCGCGTTCGACCAGGTCTATACCACCGACGACAACGGGGCGATCTCGATCGTCGGCAACTCCCAGATGACGTGTACGGCCACCGTCCGGAACTGCACCAGCGCGCGGTCCGGTAGTGGCTCCAGCATTAACAACAACAGCTTTGTGATGAGCTTCATCGACGCCGACAGCGCCCCGGCCACGACCAACTCGACCTCGGCCGACCTGGCGCTGCCGGCTGGTTCCGAAGTTCTCTACGCGCGGTTGGTCTGGGGCACCCGGATGATGGCCGGCGGCTCCGGGTCGGCGGCCACCGGCAGTCCCGCCGCAGCCAAGTTTCGAGCTCCGGGAGCAAGCGCCTATACGACCATCACAGCGGGCAAGCTGGTCCGGCCCGGGCTCACCGGCGCCACCGACGCCGATCCCTACCAGGCAGGCTTGGACGTCACCGCCACGGTCCGCGCCGCGGGCAGTGGCACCTACTGGTTCGCCAACCTGGTGGGGGCGACCGGCTCCGACCGCTTCGGCGGCTGGTCGCTGATCGTGGCCTACCGCAACCCGTCCCTGCCGCTGCGCAACCTGACCGTCTTCGACGGCTACGCCGACATCACCACCGAGAGCCCGGCCAACTCCTCGGTGACCGCGACCGTCTCGGGCTTCCTCACCCCAGCCGCCGGCACCGTCAACGCCACGGTCGGTCTAGTGGCCTGGGAGGGCGACCTCGGCACCACCGGTGACACCCTCAGGTTCAACAACACCACGCTGTCCGATGCGCAGCGCCCGTCCAACAACACCTTCAGTTCCCGGATCTCGAACTTCGGCTCAGCGAACGCCGACCGCAACCCGAGCTATTCGAACAACCTTGGTGTCGACATGGGCCGGGTCAGCGCCAACGGTGTGCTCTCCAACGGCCAGACCTCGGCCGACGTCAGGGTCAGCACCTCCGGCGACTACATCTACCTCGGCGCGCTGACCACCGAGATCGACCTCTACACCCCGTCCTTCGTCGGGGTCAGCAAGTCTGTCGTCAACCTCAACGGCAACTCACCGGCCAAGATCGGCGACACGCTGGAGTACCGGCTCTCGTTCACCAACTCCGGTCAGGACTTCGCTGACGCGGTGGTGGTCAGCGACCCGCTGCCGGCCGGAGTCGCGTACGTGCCCGGCAGCCTGGCGATCGTCTCCGGAGCCAACAGCGGCAGTAAGACCGATGCTGTGGACACCGATGTCGGGGAGTATGTCGGCGGCACCGACCGGCTCGTCCGGGTGCGTCTGGGAACCGGTGCGTCCAGAACCGCCGGCGGCACCCTGGCCGTGAACGCGAGCACGGCAGTCACCTTCCGTGTGACCCTCGACCGGGCCGCAGCGGGCCGCACGGTGACCAACGGCAGTCAGCTCAACTACCAGGCTCGCACGCTCGACCGGTCATACCGGTTCATCACCAATACCGTTGCCACCTCGGTGCAGGAGATCGCCGACCTCGCCATCACCAAGGCCTCCGCCCCGACGAGCCAGGCCGCGGGCGGTCAGGTGACCTACACGCTGACCGTCACCAACAACGGACCCAACACCGGCACCAACTTGGTCGCCACCGACACCCTACCCAGTGGGGCGACCTATGTCAGATCCAACCCGCCGTCCGGGACGACCTGCTCGGTCTCCAGACAGACGGTGACCTGCCGGACCGAGTCGCTGGCCGTGGGCAGCACCTTGGCGATCCCGATCGTGGCGGACCTCGACCCGACTGCCGCCGTGGCCAGTCTGGTTGATCAGGCGAGCATCACCGCCGACACCGCCGACGACGTGACGTCGAACAACACCGCCACTGCGACGACCGCGATCACCCGCAATGCCGATCTTGTGGCGACCAAGACCGCCCCGCCCAACGCGACGGCCGGCAGTTCGATCACCTACACCTTGGGTGTACGGAACGCCGGGCCGTCCACCGCCACCTCGACCACGCTGACCGACGGCCTGCCGGTCGGGCTGACCTTGGTCAGCCTCGAGCCGAGTGCGGGCTCCTGCAGCGAGAGCGGCGCCACGGTGATCTGCAACCTCGGCACCCTCGCGCCCTCGGCCACGGCGAGGGTGACCGTCACCGCCCGCATCCTGCCGGCCTTCACGGGCACCTCGCTCGCCAACGAGATGACCGCCTCGTCCTCGACCCCGGACGCCAACCCCGACAACAACGTGGCCACGGCGCGGGTCGAGGTCAGGCGGGCCGCCGATGTGGCCCTGACCAAAACCGTAACCCCGACGTCGGTGGTCGCCGGCAAGACTCTTACCTACTTTGTCACCGCCACCAACAAGGGGCCCTCCGACGCGGCGACGGTCAACGTGACCGATCCCGTTCCGGCCGGAATCGAAGTGATCTCGGCGACCGTCACCCAGGGAACGTGCACGACCACGACCACCACTGTGAGTTGCCAGATCGGCACCCTCACGCCGGGCAGCTCCGCTCGGGTCAGCATCGCGGCTCGAGCGCTGGCGACCACGCCGGCGGGATCACTCGCCAACACCGCCACCGTCGCCACCGCGACCTCAGACACCGACCCCGACAACGACAGCGCGACCGCGCCCGTCACCGTGCAGAGCCAGGCCGATCTGAGCCTGTCCAAGACCGCGACCCCTAACCCGGTCGTCCCAGGCAGTGACCTCACCTACACCATCACCACGTCCAACGCCGGACCCTCGGTGGCACGAGAGGCGACGATCATCGACACCCTGCCGACGGGGACCGCGTTTGTGGGCGGTGACCCAGGCTGCGAGGCCGCTGAACAGACCATCACCTGCACCATCGGCACGGTGGCGGTGGGTGACTCGGTCAGCCGCCAGATCGTGGTCTCGACCCCCGACGACTTCCCGGGTCCGACTCTGGACAACACCGCGCGCGTCACGTCCGACAACGACCCCGAGTCCGGCAACAACACCGCCACGTTCACCTCGAGCACCAACCCGTCGGCTGACCTGGCGATCACCAAGGCGACCAGTCCCAGTCCGCTGGTGGCCGGTGGACCGGTCACCTACACCCTGACCGTCGCCAACAACGGGCCGTCGGCCGCCCAGGGGGTCAGCGTCGTCGACGACCTGCCGGCTGCGGTGAGCCTCAGCAGCGCGACGGCAACCGGCGGTGGTGGAGGCAGCTGCGGCAACGCCGGGCAGCGCGTCACCTGCTCACTCGGGGACGTCAGCGGCGGGGCCACGGTCACCATCACCATCGTCGGGACCATCGCGCCCGCGACCGCCGGCCGGAGCATCAGCAACACCGCCACCGTCTCCTCCACCACGCCGGCCGATCCGACGACGTCGAACAACAGCGCGACCTCCACCACCGAGATCGGCCGCAGCGCCGACGTCGGAGTCACTCTGACCGCGCTGACGCCGACGGTCCGGGCGGGCGAGGAAGCCACCTATCGGGTCGACGTCATCAACGAGGGACCCTCGACCGCGCTCAACGTCCTCGTCACCGGCCAGGTTCCCGACGGGATGGAACCGGTGACCGGCTCGAGCGGCGGCGCCTGCACGGTCACCGGGCGGACGGTCAGCTGCGCGATCGGCTCCCTCTCACCGGGCGCCACCGAATCACTGACCTTCCGAGCGCTGGTGCTGCCGAGCACTCCGGCGGGCCCGATCGACGGGACGGCCTACATCGGCGCCACGACCCCGGACCCGGTCCCGGCGAACAACAGCGAGCCCGAGACGGTCACCGTGGTCGCGGCCGCGGACCTCGTGGCGGGCAAGACGGCCAGCCCCGAGGACTTCCTCGCTGGCGGTGAAGTGGTCTACACATTGACGGCCACCAATCGGGGTCCCTCCGACTCGACTGCGGTCACGGTGTCGGACACGCTGCCCGAGCTCGTCGCAATCTCCGCCGTCGATCCGAGCACGGGTTCGTGCACGCTGACCGAGCAAACGGTCGCCTGCGCCGCGGACCGGCTGGCGCCCGGTGGCGTGCTCACCGTCCGGGTCCGTGGCAGCCTGCCCGCCGACGCCGAGGGATCAGTGACGAACGAGGTCACGGTTGACGCCGCCACCACCGACCCGGCGCCGGGCAACAACACGGCCGCGGTCAGCAGCTCGGTCAGCCAGTCCGCCGACCTGCAACTTACTAAGGTGGGCACCCCGGAGGTGGTCC
>JAKDLH010000106.1 GCA_030452945.1 Microlunatus sp.
GCCGACGATCTCACCTTCTCCGGATCTGACGTCGCCGCATCGCGGCTCGTCAAAGCGGTGACCGGCATCGCCGCCGAAGAAGGCTTCGTCGTCAACACCACCAGACCCGCGTCCGCTCCAAGCACCAGCGCCAGGAAGTCAGCGGTCTGGTGACCAACCGGCAACTCGGCGTGCGACGCGATGATCACGATCGACTCCGAGCGGTGTTGCACGACGCTGCGCGGCACGGCCCGGCGGTCGCCAACGGCTCCGGGCACCCCGACTTTCGAGCGCACCTCGACGGTCGGATCGGCTGGGTCGAATCGCTCAACCCGACCCGGGGAGCGCGCCTACGCACTCAGTTCGAGTCCATCGTCTGGCCGGATCGCTGACTCGTGGCGACCTGGGCGAACGCTCAGACAACGAACGCTCAGACAAAGGCGGCGAGTCCGCGTACGGATCTGCACCCGGAAGCACCATCTGCACCCCCTGCTATGGAGTGCGAATGATGCCAGGGGGTGCAGAATCTCCGGTCGCTGCTTCGCACGGGTTCAGTCAGCCCCTCCGGTCGCGGATGTGGGCCGGCACGTCCACGCCGGTTTCGAGGTCTAGACCCGGCTCGGGGGCGCCGAAGGAGGTCTGCACGGGCAGCACGCCGGCCCAGCGGCCACCCGCGGCGACGTCCTCCGGCTCGTCACCCGGACCCCCAGAACGGACCTTGACACTCGCTTCAGCCAGGTCGACGGCGAGGACCGTCGTCGCGGCCAGCTCGCGCTTGGTCGGCAGTCGGGCGTACGACCACGACCCTGGCGAGAGCTGCTCGGTGATGGCCTTGAGCGCGCTGTCGGTTTCACCCGGGTCAGTGACCAGGCGGGACTCTCCGTGGACGATGGCGCATCGGTAGTTCATCGAGTGGTCGAAGACCGAGCGCGCGTAGACGATGCCGTCGAGGTGGGTGACGGTCACGCAGACCGGAGCGCCGTGCAGCGCACGAGCCCAGCCCGCCCCGGTCGACCCGTGCAGATACAGGGTGTCGCCAGCGCGCCCGTACCCCATCGGGAGCACGACCGGGGCCCCGTCGCGAACGAGACCGACATGCGCGACCAGACCGGTGTCGAGCACCGCGTACAGATCGGCACGGTCGGTCCGACCGCGTTCGGCGTGCCGGGTGAGGCGGGTACGAGACGTGGAGGAGAGGGACACCAGGCCAGCATGACGCCAACCGGCCGGGGTCGCGCCAGCGCGGTCACCTCGACCCGACCGCCACCACCGCCGCGGATCCACCCGCACGACGGCGTGGTGCCCCACGATCGCGCGTCGCGGTGCGTAGCGTGAGTGCCAGCATCGGCTGCGAAGAAAGACCCCCGCGAGGAAAGACACGCCATGAACTCGTTTATCCAGGTCGTCCGCGACATCACCCTGCTGCTCATTCGCCTGGGGCTCGGCGGAATCATGATCTGGCACGGCCTCACCCGGTGGATCCTCACCACCGACGGTGTGCCCGCCTACATCGACTATCTCACCCAGTTCGGCGTGCCGTTCCCGACCTACAGCGCCTGGGGGGTGACCATCCTGGAGCTGGTCGGCGGCGTCTTCCTGATCCTCGGCGCGCTCACCCCGCTGGTCGCGATCCTTGCCCTCGTCCAGCAGGTGCTGACGATCTCCTACACCAACTACTGGCGCGGACCGGACCTGGTCGCCGCCGATGGAAGCTACGCCGGCGGCTGGGAGTATAACGTCGTGCTCGGTCTCCTCGCGCTGGTGCTGCTGTCGTTCGGCCCGGGCCGGGTGGCGATCGATCGGCTGTTCCGGCGCCCGAAGTCCAGTGAGGTGGCCGACGATGACCCCTCCCCGGCAGGCTCCGACTCCGGCAGCACCTCCATGGCGAGCGCCTCGACCTGGTGACGGATCGAAGAGCCCAAGCGCGCCAACCGTCTGGGTCTCTTCACAGGGACGTCACAGCTAAGACACAGGCCCACCGGGCGGCCGTCGGAGACGATGGACGCCATGAGCCGCATCCAGTCCACCACCCCCGAGTCCCTCACCCGACCCGACGGAACACCGATCCGGATCCTTGCCGTCGACGACGAACCCACCTTGACCGAGCTGCTGTCGATGGCGATGCGCTACGAAGGCTGGCAGGTCTCCACGGCCGGTTCGGGCCAGGAGGCCGTGCGAACAGCGCGTGAGGTGCGGCCGGACGCGATCGTGTTGGACATGATGTTGCCGGACTTCGACGGGCTCGAGGTGATGCGGCGGGTGCGGGCCGAGGATGCGAGCGTCCCGGTCATCTTCCTGACGGCCAAGGACGCCGTCGCCGACCGGATCAACGGTCTCACCGCCGGCGGCGACGACTACGTCACCAAGCCGTTCAGTCTCGAAGAGGTCATCGCCCGGTTGCGGGCCTTGCTGCGACGCAGTGGAGCGACGACCGGACGGAGTGAGTCGCTGCTGGTGGTCGGTGACCTGACTCTGGACGAGGACAGTCACGAGGTGACCCGCACCGGCGAACAGATTCAGCTCACCGCCACCGAGTTCGAGCTGCTGCGCTACCTGATGCGCAACCCGCGCCGGGTGCTGAGCAAGGCCCAGATCCTCGACCGCGTCTGGAACTACGACTTCGGCGGCCAGGCCAACGTGGTCGAACTCTACATCTCCTACCTGCGGAAGAAGATCGACGCGAACCGTGCGCCGATGATCCACACGATGCGCGGAGCAGGCTACGTGCTGCGCCCGACGACCTGATGGCCGGCGCGCCCTCGACCCGGTCGGGCCGCGGGTCGCTGACCCGTCGGCTGGTGCTGCGGGTCGTGGTTCTGGTCGCCCTGATCGCTGCGCTGCTGTCCCTCTTCACGGCCTTGGCGACCCGTGCGCTGTTGACCGATCAGGTCGACGACCAGCTGGCCGCGGCTCAGGGCCGGGTGATGCGGGGCGATGCGCGCCTGTCGTACGGCGGGCCAGGTGAGCCACCACCGGGGATCGACCTTCCCGGCCAGCCCGTCGGCACCCTGCTCATCGTCTACGTCGGCGGGCAGGCCGCCCGCGGATCGGTGCTGGCCGAATCCCGCCGACAGGCCCGGCCGACCTCGGTCAGTGTCCAGGTGGCCGAGCGGCTGGCCGGCATCGGACCGGGTCGGCCCGTAACCGTCGAGTTGCCCGACCTCGGGCGGTACCGGTATCTGAGCTGGCGGCCCGTCGACGGCGTCCAGTTCGGCGTCGGTCTCCCGCTGACGGGAGTCGACGCGGTCCTGGCCAACCTGATCACCGTCGAGATCATCCTCTCCCTCATCGCCGTGGGCGCCGCCGCGATCGTCGGCCAGACCCTGATCGAGCGGAGTCTGCGGCCGTTGAACCGGGTGGCCGCGACGGCACAGCAAGTGTCCCAGCTCCCCCTCGACCGCGGCGAGGTCGCGCTCGCGGTCCGCGTCCCGCCCGCCGACGCCAACGCCGACTCCGAGGTCGGCCGCGTCGGGCTGGCGCTGAACCACCTGCTCGCCAACGTCGAGGAGGCGTTGGCCACGCGACAAGCGAGCGAGACCAAAGTGCGCCAGTTCGTCGCCGACGCGTCCCACGAGCTGCGGAACCCGCTGGCGGCGATCCGCGGCTACGCCGAACTGACCCGACGCAGCGGCGAGACCGTCCCACCCGACACGGCGTACGCCATCTCTCGGGTAGAGTCCGAAGCCGAGCGGATGTCGCGGTTGGTCGAAGATCTGCTCCTGCTGGCCCGGCTCGACGCTGGACCGGCCCTGGACATCCAGCCGACCGATCTGAACCCGATGCTGATCGACGCCGTCAGCGACGCCCGAGCCGCCGGTCCGGACCACATCTGGTCGTTGGCGATGCCCGACGGGCTCATCACCGTGCCGGCCGACCCCTATCGACTGCATCAGGTGGTCGCCAATCTGCTGGCCAACGCCCGCACCCACACTCCACCCGGCACCACGGTGCTGGCGTCGCTGGCAGCTGCAGGCGATCGGGCCCTGATCACCGTGACCGACGACGGTCCGGGGATCCCGCCCGATATCGCCGACCGGGTGTTCGAGCGGTTCACCCGGGCCGATAGCAGCCGGGTCCGGGCGGCGGGGGCGTCAGCCGGCGCCAGCACCGGTCTCGGCCTGGCCATCGTGGCCGCGGTGGTCGAGGCGCATCACGGGACGGTCGGGGTTGAGAGCCGGCCGGGCGAGACCCAGTTCGTGGTCGGCTTGCCCGTCGCGCCACAGAATCAGTCGCTGGATGACCCGGAATCGACACCACCCTCCGATGGAGGTCAGCCGTCCTGAGTAGCGAACTGGGTGTCGTACAGCTCCGCATAGCGGCCCCCGACGGCCAGCAGCTCCGCGTGCCGGCCCCGCTCGACCACCCGACCGTCCTCGACCACCAAAATCAGGTCGGCCGCCCGGATGGTGGACAGGCGGTGGGCGATGACCACCGCGGTGCGCCCCTCCAGGGCTTCGCCCAATGCGGCCTGGACCGCGGCCTCGGAGGTGGAGTCCAGGTGTGCGGTCGCCTCGTCGAGGATGACCACCCGCGGCTGGGCCAGCAGCAGCCGGGCGATGGTCAGACGCTGCCGCTCGCCGCCGGAGAGTCGATAGCCCCGCTCCCCCACCACGGTGTCCAAACCGTCGGGTAGTGAAGCGACCAGAGTGTCCAGCCGCGACCGACGCAGCGCGCCCCAGAGTTCCTCCTCGCTGGCGTCGGAGCGGGCCAGCATCAGGTTCGCCCGGATGGACTCGTGGAAGAGGTGACCGTCCTGGGTGACCATCCCCAATCCGTGGCGAAGATCGGCGAAGCTCAGCTCCCGCAGATCCACCCCACCGAGCCGGATCGCCCCGTCGTCGACGTCGTACAACCGGGCCAGGAGCTGAGCCATGGTCGATTTGCCGGCTCCCGAGGAGCCGACGAGGGCGACCATCTGGCCGGCCGGGACCGTGAAGGAGACGTCGTGGATGATCTCCACCCCGCCGCGGGTGTCCAGCACCGCGACCTCCTCCAACGAGGCCAGGGAAACCTTGTCGGCCGACGGATAGCCGAAGCTGACCCCGTCGAACTCCACCGAAACCGGTCCATCCGGCAGCGGCTGAGGTCGGTCCGGCTCGGTGATCAGCGGCTGAAGATCGAGGACCTCGAACACCCGCTCGAAGCTCACCAGGGCGCTCATCACCTCTACCCGGGCCGAGGCGAGCCCGGTCAGCGGCGCGTACAGCCGGGTGATCAGCAAGGCCAGCGCCACCACCGCGCCCGGCTCGAGCGTGCCCCGTAGCGCGTACCAGCCGCCCAGACCGTAGACCACCGCCAGCGCGAGGGCCGACACGGTGGTGAGGGAGGTCATGAACACGGTCTGAACCATGGCGCTGCGCACCCCGATGTCGCGGACCCGTGCGGCCCGGACCTCGAATTCGCGGGACTCCCGTTCCGGACGCGCGTACAGCTTGACCAGCGTGGCACCGGGTGCGGAGAAGCGCTCCGTCATCTGGTTGCCCATGGCGGCGTTGTGGTTGGCCCCTTCCAGTTGCAGCCGGGCCAGCCGCCGGCCCATCCGTCGGGCTGGAACCACGAACACCGGCAGCAGGATCAGCGCGAGCACGGTGATCTGCCAGGACAGCGCCAACATCGCCACCAGGGCCACCGCGAGGGCGACCGCGTTGCTCACCACACCCGACAAGGTCTCCGAGAACGCCCGCTGAGCCCCGATCACGTCGTTGTTGAGCCGGCTCACCAGGGCACCTGTTCGGGTCCGGGTGAAGAAGGCAACCGGCATGGTCAGCACGTGATCGAACACGGCCGTGCGCAGGTCCAGGATCAGCCCCTCCCCGATCCGGGCCGACAGCCAGCGTTGCACCAAGCCGAGGCCGGCCTCGGCAAGGGCGATCACCGCGATGACGATGGCGATCCGCAGCACCAGCACGAACGGCTCGGCCGCGAAGATGAGGTTCACCACCTCGCCGGCCAACAGCGGGGTCGCCACCGTCAGCACCGCCCCGGCCACGCTCAACACCAAGAAGCCGATCAGCCGGGTCCGGTGCGGCTTCGCGAAGACGGCGATCCGGCGCACCGTCGCCCAGCTGAACGGTCGTCGGTCCTGCCGAGCCATCATCATGTGGTGCAGCGAGTTCCACGCCGCAGAGTCCATGCTCATGGCCGACACGCTATGCGCCGCGGGCGACGGTCAGCACGAGAGTTTCCGAGCGGGGAAGCCGTAGTCTCAGCGGTGTGACGGAGCGGATCGAGTTCGAGGTCGGTGACCGGGTGGTCAAGATCAGCAACCCGGACCGGGTCTACTTCTCGGCTCGGGGTGAGACCAAGCTCGACCTGGCCGAGTACTACCTCGCGGTGGGTGACGGGATCGTCAACGCCCTCTACCACCGGCCCTGCATGCTGCATCGGTTCCCGGACGGAGTCGACGGAGACAAGGTGCACCAGAAGCGGCTGCCGCGCGGCGCGCCGGAGTGGGTCGAGACCGTTCGGGTGCACTTTCCCCGCTATCACCGCCACGCCGACGAACTCTGTGTCAGCCACATCGCCGACGTGGTCTGGGCGGTCCAGATGTCCACCGTCGAGTTCCATCCGTGGAACTCTCGACGCGACGACACCGAAAAGCCCGACGAGTGGCGGATCGACCTCGACCCGATGCCCCAGGCCGACTACGACGACGTCCGCCGGGTCGCCGTCGTGGTGCAGGAGGTGCTGACTGAGCTGGGTGCGGTCGGCTATCCGAAGACCTCCGGGGGCAAGGGTCTGCACGTCTACGTCCGGATCCCGCCCAAGCACGGTTTCGCTGACGTACGCCGGGCGGCCTGGGCGTTCGCACGGGAGGTCGAGCGCCGGGCCGGCGGGCTGGTCGACCTCACGTGGTGGCGCAAGGACCGCGACCCGGCCACTATCTTCGTCGACTACAACCAGAACGCCCGCGATCATACGATCGCCAGCGCGTACTCCGTCCGTGGCACCCCGCTGGGGTTGGTCTCCACGCCGGTGGTTTGGGGCGAGATCGCGGACGCGGACCCCCGTGACTTCACCATCGCCACCGTGCCGGCCCGGTTCGCCGAGATCGGCGATCTGCACGCCGACATCGACGAGCATCCGTACGCCCTCCACACCCTGCTCGAGTGGGCCGAGCGCGACGAGCGGGCAGGCAAAGCCCCGCCGGAGGACTGAGCCTGCCGCCGCTGGCCCAATCCACGCTCAACCAGGCGGCAGCCGGGACGCGGTCAGGTCGTGCGGAACCTCAGCCTCGTGTCTCATGCCGCCGCCGTCTCGTGGTCAGGACTCGAACCCCAGACCGAAGCGGTCAAGCGTGCGCAGCCACGGGTTTCGCGTTCCCCCGTGGCGATCGGCCCGGTCGATCGACCAGCGGGTCAGCTGGATGGCGGCATACCTGAGCGGCTCGGGCGGGAAAGGCACCGGTTTGCTCCTGACCATTCTCAGCCGGGTGCGCTCGTTGTCCTGGTCGTCGAGGAGGTCGAGCATGACCCGGGCGGCAAAGCGGCTGGATCCGACCCCGAGCCCGGTGTAGCCGAGCGCGTAGGCCAGCCGCCCGCCGTAGGCGCGGCCCCAGAAGGTGGTGAATCTGCTGCAGGTGTCGATCACCCCGCCCCAGCGGTGGGTGAAACGCAGACCGTCGAGCTGCGGGAAGGTGGCGAAGAAGTGTTCGGCAAGCGTGAGGCTTGAGGCGAGCCGTTGATCATGCTCGGGACGGATCCGGTTGCCGTAGTGGTAGATCACGTCGTAACCGCCCCACAGGATCCGGTTGTCGGCGGTGAGCCGGTAGTAGTGGAACTGGTTGCCCAGGTCCGCCACTCCCTGCCGCCCACTCCAGCCGACAGAGGCCAGTTGATCGGGTGTCAACGGCTCCGTGACCAGCGCGTAGTCGTACACGGGCACCACGAAGTGGTCGAGCCGCCGCAGCAGTGTGGTGTAGGCGTTCGTGGCCAAGGCCACGCGCCGCCCGCGGATCGAGCCGAAGGCGCTCCGCAGGCGCAGCCCCGCACCCGCCTTCTCGATTTGTGTCACCTCCGAGTGCTCATAGATCCGCACGCCGAGGTCGAGGCACGCCCTCTTCAAGCCCCAGGCGAGCTTGGCCGGGTGGACAAGTGCCACCCCGTCCGGGTCGTAACGGCAGGCCAGATAGGTCGGCGAGTGCACCAGGGCCTGGGTTTGCTCGCGATCCAGCACGATCGCCGCGCTTCCCTGCTCGGCGAGAGCCCGGGCGAGATCGCTGAGCTCGGCAACGTGCCAGGCTTCGACCGCGACATCCAGTTCCCCGGTGCGTTCGAACTCGGCGTCGATGCGGTGCCTGGCGATGGTGTCGCCGATGTCGTCCAGGTTTTCCCGTCCGAGCCGTTCCAGCGTGCGGAACTCGTCGGGGAACCGGGCCAGCCCGTTGGCTTCACCGTGGGTCAGGCTGGCGGCGCAGAAGCCGCCGTTGCGGCCGGATGCGGCGTGTCCCACGGTGCCCGCCTCGACCAGCACGACGTCACAACCGGGATCGGATTCCTTCGCCTGCAGTGCCGTCCACAACCCCGTGTAGCCGCCACCGACCACGACCACGTCGGCCTCGACCTCACCCACCAGACACGGCAGGGGCGGTGGTGCCGACCGGTCGTCGAGCCAGAAGACCGCCGGCTCCGCCTCCGCCAGTGAGCGCATCGCCCGAGTCGCCGACTCCACCGCGCTGCGACCGGCACCCCGCTCGGGGTTGCGGCGGATCGGCATCCCGCGTCCCCATCCTGGCGACAACTCCTGGACCTAGGCGAGCCCCTTGGACTTCAGCCAGTCCCCCGCCACCTGTCGGGGATCATCGTTGTCGGCTTCGACTCGCTTGTTGAGAGCTGTCAGTTCCTCGGTGGTCAGGGTCTGTTGAACCGCGTTGATCGCGTCCACCGCCGTGGTGTTGGACGCCATGTCGGCGCGGGCCAACGGGACGATGTTCTGCGGCAGGATCATCGACTCGGGATCGTCCAGCATCACGTAGTCGTTGTCGGGGATCGCCGCCTCGGTGGTGAAGAAGGTGGCGACCTGGATCTTGTTGTCGTTCAGATCCTTCACCTTCACCGCCGGGGAATCGTACGGCTTGAACTGCTTGAACTTGGCGCCGTAGATCTTCTCCAGGCCGGGCGGGCCGTACGCTCGGTCCTCCAGCTCTGAGGGCCCGCCCAGCACCGAAGTCGAGGAAATTTTCTTCAGGTCCGCCAGGGACGTGATCCCGTTCTTCTCCGAGGTCTCCTTGGTGACGACGTAGACATCCTGATCTTGGGCCTTCGACGGTTCCAGGATCGTCAGGTCCGGCCCGATCGCGTCCGGCAGGGCCTTCATGATCTCGTCCTCGGTGGTCGCTGGAGCGTCGGAATCAAAGTAAAGCAACAGATTCCCGGTGTACTCCGGGATCACCGAGATCGAGTTGTCCTGCAGGGCCTTGATGTAGACCTCGCGGGATCCGATACTGAGCCGGGTCTCCACCTCGACCCCTTTGGCTGCCATCGCCTTGGCGTAGAGCTGGGCCAGAATCTGACTCTCGGTGAAGTCCGCCGAGCCGACCACAACCTTGCCGCCGCCTCCCGCGGCCGGCGACGCCGAGGAGTCCGACAATGGGTCACTGCCGCCACCGCCCCCACAGGCGGCCAGGGCGAACGCTGCGGCACTGGCGCCGAGAATCATCGCCACCCTGTGAACTCGACGAGCGATCCTGTCGTTGCGTGTCATCTGCACTCCGTCTCTGCGCCGCTGAACGACGTCAATGGGGGGTCAGCCTGCGTTTCTGGTGGGCCAGCCTAGTAGCGTGTCGCCGTTAATTCTATGGCTATTTGGTGTAGTGGTGTTGTTCAG
>JAKDLH010000460.1 GCA_030452945.1 Microlunatus sp.
TGGCCGTTCCACCGGGCCGCGTGGACGAACCTGCGGCACGGGGCCGCGACCATGGACACCTTGATTTCGGTCGGCACCCTCGCCGCGCTGTCCTGGTCGCTGTACGCCCTGTTCTTCGGCACCGCCGGCCAGCCCGGCATGACCCACCCGTTCCAGCTGACCGTGCAGCCCGGCGACGGCAGCGGCAACATCTACCTCGAGGTCGCCGCCGGCGTCACCACCTTCGTCCTCGCCGGCCGGTACTTCGAGAAACGGTCGAAGCGGCAGGCCGGCGCCGCCCTGCGAGCCCTGCTCGACCTGGGCGCCAAAGACGTCGCCGTCCTCCGCGACGGCACCGAGACCCGGATCCCCGCCGACCAGCTGGCCGTCGGCGACGAGTTCGTCGTCCGGCCGGGCGAGAAGATCGCCACCGACGGAATCATCGTCACCGGCCGCAGCGCCGTCGACGCCTCCCTGCTGACCGGGGAGTCGGTGCCCGTCGAAGTCGACGAGGGCGACGCGGTCGTCGGCGCCACGGTCAACGCCGGCGGCCGACTCATCATCCGGGCTACCCGGGTCGGCGCCGACACCCAGCTGGCGCAGATGGCGCGCCTGGTCGAAGCCGCACAGTCCGGCAAGGCGCAGGTGCAACGGCTCGCCGACCGGGTGTCAGGAATCTTCGTGCCCGTCGTCATCGGTATCGCCGTGGCCACCCTCGGCGCCTGGATCGGCGCCGGGTTCGCACCGGAAGCCGCCTTCACCGCCGCCGTCGCCGTACTGATCATCGCCTGCCCCTGCGCCCTCGGCCTGGCCACCCCGACCGCCCTGCTGGTCGGCACCGGCCGCGGCGCCCAGCTCGGCATCCTCATCAAAGGCCCCGAGGTGCTGGAGTCGACCCGCCGGGTCGACACCGTCGTGCTGGACAAGACCGGCACCGTCACCACCGGCACCATGACCCTGCTCGAGGTCCACCCCTCCGCCGGAACCAGCCGCGATCAGTTGCTGCGGATCGCCGGCGCCGCCGAGACCGCCTCCGAGCATCCGATCGCCCGCGCGATTGCCGCCGCCGCCGCCCAGACCGGACAGCTGCCGCCGGTCCGCGACTTCACCAACCGGGAAGGCCGCGGCATCGACGCCACCCTCACCGTCGACGGCGCCGACCTTCGCGTGCTGGTCGGCCGCAGCACCCTGCTCACCGACCACGGCCTGGTCATCAGCGACCAGCTGCAAACGGCCCGGCACACGATCGAGCAGGCCGGCCGGACCGCCGTCCTGGCCGGCTGGGACGGCGCCGCCCGGGGCGTGCTCGCCGTCGGCGACGCCGTCAAAGACACCAGCGCAGCGGCCATCGACCAGCTCCGCAGGCTGGGTCTCACCCCGATCCTGCTGACCGGCGACAACGCCACCGCCGCCCGGCAAGTCGGCGACCAGGTCGGCATCGACCAGGTGATCGCCGACGTTCTGCCGGCCGACAAGGTCGCCGTCATCGCCGACCTGCAACAGCAGGGCAAGGTCGTGGCCATGGTCGGCGACGGTGTCAACGACGCCGCCGCCCTCGCCCAAGCCGACCTTGGACTGGCCATGGGCACCGGCACCGATGTGGCCATCGAAGCCGCCGACCTGACCCTGGTCCGCGGCGACCTCCGCGCCGCCGTTGACGCGATCCGGCTGGCCCGCCGCACCCTGACCACCATCAAGGTCAACCTGTTCTGGGCGTTCGCCTACAACGTGGCCGCCATCCCGCTGGCCGCTCTCGGCCTGCTCAACCCGATGCTCGCCGGCGCCGCCATGGCGTTCTCCAGCATCTTCGTCGTCACCAACAGCCTCCGGCTCCGCACCTTCCGATCCGCCACCCG
>JAKDLH010000461.1 GCA_030452945.1 Microlunatus sp.
CCGGCTGTACGGCGAGCGGTTGGGCGAGGTCTTCCTGGACTGGCACCGCGAGCACGGCGTGGAGTTCGTGTTCAGCCCGTCCGTGAGCGGCGTGCCCGACGGTGACCAGGTCGGCGAGATCGTGGCTCGCGTCGCCGACGGCGCCGACCGGCGGCTGGCCGTCGACGTCGTCGTGGTGGCGGTAGGTGGGGCCCCCGACGTGGCGTGGCTGGCCGGATCTGGGCTGGAAATCGGCGACGGCATCGTGTGTGACCACCGAGGACTGACCTCGGTCCCCGGGGTTGGCGCCGTCGGCGATTGCGCTTCCTGGTGGGATCCCGTGCTGGGCAGCCACCAGCGGGCCCAGCACTGGACCGACGCGCTGGAGCGGCCCTCGACCGTGGTCGCCGCCCTGCTCGAGGTCCCGGTGACTCGGGCGCGCCCTTACCTGCCGTACTTCTGGTCCGACCAGTACGGCCGCACGATCCAGTTGGCCGGCTATCCGTCCCTGGCCGACCGGATCGCCGTCGACGGCGACGACCACGACCCCGAAGCGGGATTCGTGGCCGTCTATCACCGAGCGGAGGAAGCGGTCGCGGTGCTGTCGGTCGGCCGGCCGCGCGACTTCACCCGCTGGCGCAAGCACCTGCGAACCAGCATCGGTCAGCTGTCGGCCGCAGCCGTCGCAGCCGGCCTCGACTGACCCGGCCTGGATCGAGCACCCGGGACGTGCCCGTTGCCGCTGCCCGGTAGGCGGCCGAAGATGGCATCCGGACAGACCTTCGTCGAAGTCCCGGACCGCAAAGCCCCCCCACCCATCAGCCATGAGGATCGATTCCCAGCGCCATTGATCGGTGTGATACTTGGTGTCCGGATCGGTCGACTCAAGGGAGAGCGATGACGGCGACCACCGTCCCTGAGACCGCGGCCCGAGTCGCGACGCCGCGGCCTGGCACTCACCACGACGTGCTGACCCTGCGCTGTCCGCAACGCTCAGGCATCGTCAACGCGGTGACCTCGTTCCTGGTCGATCACGGACTGGACATCACCGAGCACCAGCAGTTCGACGACCAGATGAGTGCCAGGCTGTTCCTGCGCACCGCTTTCGTCGGTCGATCCGGTCCCGACCTGGACGAGTTGCGCGCGGGGTTCGCCCCGATCGCGGATCGATACCAGATGGACGCCCGGTTCTACGACCAGACCCCGGATCGGTTGTTGATCATGGTCTCCAAGCTCGGACACTGTCTGAACGACCTGATCTTTCGGTGGCGGGCCGGGAGCCTGGGAGCCGAGATCGCGGTCATCGTCTCCAACCACGAGACCCACCGTCCGATGGCCGACGCCGCTGGCTTGCCGTTCGTGCACATCCCGATCACCCCCGAGACCAAGCCCGAAGCCGAGGCCAGGCTCGAGGCGCTGATCAGTGAGCACCACATCGACCTGGTCGTGCTGGCCCGCTACATGCAGGTACTCAGTGACGGGTTGTGCTCCCGTCTGGACGGTTGGGCCATCAACATCCACCACTCGTTCCTGCCCGGGTTCAAGGGCGCCAAGCCCTACCACCAGGCGTACGCTCGCGGGGTGAAGATGGTGGGCGCGACCGCGCACTACGTGACCCCCGAACTCGACGAGGGCCCGATCATCGAACAGGAGATCATCCGGGTCGACCACACCTTCGACCCGGACGCGCTGGCCACCGTGGGACGAGACGCGGAGGCCCTGGCCCTGTCGAGGGCGGTGCGGTGGCACAGCCAGCGTCGAGTTCTCCGCAACGGGGCCAGCACCGTCGTCTTCCGCTGAACCCGGCAGAAAGTCGCTCGGGTTTGCCTTTGTCGCTCTAGCCGCAGATGGAG
>JAKDLH010000107.1 GCA_030452945.1 Microlunatus sp.
GTTTGGTGGCGGTGGACAGGTACCCGCGGATCCGGTACCGGTCTTCGGTGCGGGCCGCACTGGTGAGCCGTCCGGAGATGTTCTGCTGGATCTCGTGCTGCTGGTAGCGGTCGGTGACCCCGAGATCGGTCGCGTCGGCCAGCTCGTTCCCGCACCCGCACCGGCCCTGCGGGAACCGGTCCAACCGTTCGTCTGGGTCTTCGCTCCAGGCCAGGTTCGTGCCCGGCGCCCCGGGCTGCTTGCCCCGCGACCGGCCCGGCCCGGCCCGCTTCTGCTGCTTCTTCTTCGGCGGGGTTTTGCCCGGCCCGTCGTCTCCGGACGGCGGCATGGAGGAGTTGCCCGAGTTGCGCGAGAGCAGGTGCTCCAACCGGGCCAGTTGGCCGGCCAGCGCCTCGTTGGCTGCCGCCAGTTCCGCGACCTGCGCCGTCAAGGTCGTGATCTGCTTGGCCTGCGCGCCGATCTGCCCCGCCTGCCGGGCCACCAACGCCAGCAGCTCCTCACGCGAGAGCTCCTCCGATCTGGCCACCGGCACATCACACCACCCCTACGCCTCAAATCATCAGCGACACGCCGACACCGCCCACCCCACACGAACCACCAGCCACAGTCCATGCGGGCCCTCCGGCCGCGCCAAACCGCAGGACCGGTCACGCAGGGGCTGAATGTTTACGATCGACGGCCAGGAAAATCCAGGCCTCTGAGAACCCAGAGAAGATCATCCAGACACAGAGGCTTGCCTTGACGTAAAGGTTGGGCCACCAAAGCAAGCCGCTGAACGTCACGGCCGTGACGGCAATGCCCCATAGTTGCCATCGGTCAAAACTGTCTGCTTCGTTGCGGTTGCGGCAATACGCGATGACGTGTATTGCCATGACGATGTAACCGGCAGTTCCGACGACCGCTCCGGCTACCTTCCAAGGATGGTCTGGCATCAGGAAGATCAAGCCGAAGAAGACGGGCGTCGCGAGTTCAGTCAGAGTTCTGATCGCCGCGGCCTGGCGAAGTGGATCGCGTCGCCACTGCTCAGGCCGCAACTGGAAGACCACGAAGGCGATGGCGAGGATCCCTCCGGCAGCTGACGTCAAATACTCGAAGAACGGTACCCACTGATCGGGTTTCATCGCGCCCGCCCGTGCGACCGGTACCTGCGGTGCGCTTCGATCTCAACCTTCATGGTGCACCTCCGCTTCCAGCGGTTCGTGAATGCCACGCAGCCGCGATCCGGTCGTGTTGAGCGAGGTAGAGCCTCGTGGGGAGGGGGCTGCCAAAGGCCGGGGCGACCCAGTAGTCCGCGAAGACAACGAGCATCTGGCCAAGGTTATCCGCCTGAACGGCGCTGAGTTGTCGGACGACTCGGTCGTCTACGCGTGCAGCGCTGGAGAGCGACTACACCCTTGCATTGTGAAGAGCCTGATTCACGGGAGCGAATCGGAAACGAAGGTCAGGGAGACGACATGAGCGAGAAAGCAGTCACTGACAGCAAAGCAGCCGCAATGACCTCGTTCGTACTCGGCGAGGCTGGCGAGCATGTTCAGCATCAGGTTGCCGCTGGTGGTGGCGGGGTCGATCCCGTCTTGGAGGGAGCGGAGCCTGATGCCGCGTTCGGTGAGCAGGTTAACGGTGTTAAGGACGTCGATCAGGGATCGCCCGAGCCGATCCATACGCCAGACGGTGATGGTGTCACCGTTGGTGGCGTACTCGAGCAGCTTGCGCATCCCAGGGCGGTCGGTGGCCCGGCGGCTGCCCGAGGTGACGTCGGCGAACACGTCTCGAGGCTCGACCCGACGGTAGTGAGTGCGTCGAGCTGGAGCCAGCGTCTTGGCTGGTGGTGCTGACCCGTGTCTACCCCAGCAGTCTCATGGGTCCCATGCTGCCTCAGAAACGCCTGGCGGGATAGGAGGCGAGACGGTTTACGTCAAGGCACGTTTTCGAGACGGCGGCCTGGTTCGGGCTGAGCACAAGCCGGCCAGACTGTCGCGGTCGGTTCGGGGTGGGCGATGGTGCCTTGGGAACCTGTAGGTTAGTGAGACCGGGCCCAGATGTGCCGCAAGACGCCCGCCCCGGGACGTCCAGGCAGACCAGGAAGAACGGGACCCCCCGCCATGTCGGGGCAAGGTCGCCTCTTGACATGCACGTTCACCGTTCGCGGGTTTCCGCATACGGGACCGGTCCAGCGCCGGCAGGGCGAACCCGCTGCACTCCGCCCAGTTTGACGCACCCACGCGATGCGCTGTGGGCGCGACTTGTATCGGAGTTGATGCACGGTCGGGTCAATCAGGCATGCAACGCTCCTCCAGATGATCGCGTGACAAACCGGTCCGGCTCGGTGTCGACGGTCGGGAACTCGAGACTCGCCTTGGAATACCAACGGCCACAGCGATAGCGCCAAGTCTGTCGGTTCAGGCCGCTAAGGTCGAGTGCGCAGTCTCGGCTCAGGTGTGCGGCCGTAAACGTGTGCCGCCGTCCGGTAGGAGGTCTTTGGTGCTTTGGGGTCAATCGCACGTTCGCGGAAACGTTCGCGTTCGGGACGGCATAGGGATGAGTCCGCTGCACCTCGACCTTAGGGCACGCCATGGAGCGTGATCGGGGGGCGCACTTCCATCGAGCCGACTTCCAGGTTCATACACCTCGAGACGGGCGTTGGAAGGGAAAGCGGCCGGTCTCTATCAACGACCGGGCCTCATACGCGCGGTCGTTCGTGGCCGCTTGCCGCTCTTTCGGGCTGAACGCCGTCGCGATTACCGACCATCACGACCTCGTGTTTGCTCCGTTCATCCGTCGGGCTGCCGCGGAGGAGCTGGACGAGCAGGGCCAGCCCTACTCGTCCGCGCAGCGCCTTACGGTGTTTCCGGGCGTGGAACTGACGCTAGCCCTCGCTCGACAGGCGCTCCTCATACTCGACGCCGACTTTCCGGACGATCGGTTGCCTTCAGTCCTTCACGCCCTGGCGATCAGCCCGCACGATCCGAGCGCGGCGAGCCTTCCAAGCGTGAAGCCGCTAGATCACGTCACCTCCTTGGCGGATCTGCACAAGAAGCTCGACGAGCACGACTGGATGAAGGGCCGTTACATCGTCTTGCCGAACGCCAGCGACAGCGGTCACAAGACAATCATGCGCAAGGGCATGCAGGCCGAGTACAAGGACATGCCGTGTATTGGCGGCTACCTGGACGGCTCGATCGACAAGATCGGGACGGGCAACCAACGCATCTTCGCTGGTGAAGACTCCGCTTGGGGAAACAAGCCGCTGGCCATATTCCAAACCTCCGATGCCCGTTCTGAGGACTTCGCGAGCCTGGGTTCACCGTCTACCTGGGTCAAATGGGCTGAGCCGACTGCCGAGGCGCTTCGCCAGGCGTGTCTTGGTCATCAAAGCCGTATCTCTCAAGCGGTCCCCCAACTTCCGACCGTCTTCATCTCACGGGTAACTGTCTCCAACAGCAAGTTTCTTGGGCCTGTCGATGTCGTGTTCAACTCGCAATACAACGCCATCATTGGTGGTCGAGGTACTGGCAAGTCGACGATCCTCGACTACGTCCGGTGGGGACTTTGCGACCAGGCGGCGCAAGCCGGCGACGAGGAATTGGCGAACCCGACAGTTCGACGCGAACGGTTGATCGAGAACACTCTCAAGCCGGTAGGCGGTCAGGTAGAGGTCTTTTTCACCATCAATGACATTCGCCATGTAGTGCGCCGCGACGCGGCCACGGGTGAGATCCAGCTGAAGGTTGGGGAGGAAGAGTTCGCGAAGGTCCGCGAGGAGCACGTCCGGTCCCTTCTGCCTGTGCACGCCTACAGCCAGAAGCAGTTGAGCAGCGTCGCTCTGCGCATGGATGAGTTGACACGCTTCGTGACCGCGCCGGTGCAGCGATCACTCGACAGCATCGATCAGCGGATCATGGAGTCGTCCGGCAAGCTGCGCGAGAACTATGCCAAGGTACAGCGGGCTCGAGACCTCGACTCGTCCGTGGCGCGCCAACAGTTGACCGAGCGATCCCTTGCAGAGCAAGCAGCAAACCTGCGCGGAGCCCTCACGGATCTGTCCGATGAGGATCGCGCCACACTCAGCGTGAAGCCACAGTTTGATTCACTCCGCGAGTCACTCGCCTCGCAGGAACGTGAATTGGAGGACGCTCTCGCACAAGCCAACGCGGTTGTTGAGCGGCTTGGAGCTGTGCACGACGACGTTGGCGTCCCTGCCCACGTGCCTGTTGACATCACTGATGCGGTTGCCACCCTGGCCGCAGCTCGACAGCAGTTGATCCAGAACCTCCGGAACGACATTTCGGCGGCGCTCAACACCGCGGTGTATGCCCGCAATGTAGGAGCCCCAGAGCACGCGGGTGCTATGGCGATCAGTGAGGCGATTGGTTCGTTTGACAGACGCTACGAAGAGGTCAAACGCCGCTCGAGTGCACATCAGGCCAAGCTGGATGAGCTTGCGGGTGTCGAGGGCCGTCGAACCCGGGCTGCCGAGTTGCTGGCCACTCACAAGCGCGACCGCCAAATGCTCAGGGAGCCACTTAACGCGCACGCCGAGCTGCGCAGTGGGCTGATCGCTCTATACATTGAGCGGTCCGACCTGCTCAGCGAAGAGACCACACGGCTAACTGATCTCTCGGGCGAGCTCATCAAGGCAAGCATCAGCAGAGGTCAGGGGCTGACGCTAGTCGAGGAGCGATTTCGGGGGTTCATTCAAGGATCCGGCGTTCGGGGAGGCAAGATTGATCAGCTGTTCTCCGGCCTACGAGCCGAAATCGATCCACTCCTTACGTGGGAGGTTGTTCTCAGTGAGCTGGAGAGTCTGCTCCAGTTGGAGGCGGACGCTGTGCATACCTCACAGACGACTCCAAACCTCACCCGTCTCGGCTTCCCACTGGCCGACCAGCAACGCGCGAGGAGTCGTATGACGGCTGACGGGTGGCTGGATCTCGCTCTGACACCGATTCGAGACGAGCCGCTCTTCGAGTACCAGACCAAGGAGAGCGAGTTCATCGCGTTCAGTGCCGCCTCGGCCGGGCAACAGGCGACGGCATTGTTGCGGGTTCTCCTTGCACAGACCGGCGTGCCTTTGATCATCGACCAGCCCGAGGAGGATCTCGACAGTCAGGTTGTGCAGGACGTAGTGACCCGGATCTGGTTTGCTAAGCAGAAGCGTCAGCTCATCTTTGCGAGCCACAACGCCAACCTAGTGGTGAACGGCGATTCAGAACTCGTTATTGCTTTCGATTATCGGAAGCAGGGCGACCAGTCGGGTGGCCGCGTAAAGGTCGAGGGCGCCATCGATGTGCCTGATGTTCGTGACGAGATCACTCGGGTCATGGAAGGCGGTGAGAAAGCGTTCCGGCTGCGCAAGGCGAAATACGGGTTCTGATCGCCAGAGGCGAGGCATGCTGCGTTCGTAGCCATGTCCTGCACATCAGCCGCACTACTCCGGGACGTCGGGCTCCGCCCTATACGGGATCGACCTGATCAGTTGGCGCCTGACTCCGATGGCTTGGTCGGTTGTTCGGCTTCTCGCAGCCCGTTGAAGTGCGTCCTTTCGCCGCGATCCGGCTCACCTGTCCGACGAACGCGTTGCGGAGGGACTCAGCGCTGGAAATCGTTGGCTAGAACGAGAGCCCGATCGCTATCCCCCATGGGAAGCCTACCGAGATGGAGAAGTGGACCGCGCCAAGGGCGCTCGACACCGGCGCCAAGGCTGCTCGGAGCTTGGTCGCCATTCTCCGCAGCCTCTTCACGATCCGCTTGTCCCATCCAGCGCTGCGGCGTGGCCATGGGCTCGCGGGGGCGTATGCCCGACCAATGACGGAGGAGATCAGTCCGGCCCACGCGTCGACGGCTGCTAGTTGGTCCTCGGCTTCCTCCTCCGTGAGGGTCTCAACACGTGCCCCGATGTCTATGGACTGTGACATCTCGTCTTCTAATTGCCCCAAAACTTCATCTAATTCCTGCTCGACCTGTGCGTCCGGGTAGTCGCCGGGCCGCCAGTTGACACTCACTTCAGCCGCCCGATAACGCATCTCGTCGTTGGGAGCATCCATTACAGGTCCGTCCTTCCCGTCCGTGAACTGGCGACGGCGAGCGGGAGCGAAATCGGGCCAGACCCAACAGGACGCCTGCAGCCATCAGAACCATCATGGTCGTACCGCGGGTTGCACGTAAAGTGGCGCCCAGTCGCTGCTTGGCAAACGGGCGATACACGTGGCGACGCTCCCTTGCAAGTGGAGCCCTCGTCACCAATCGATCAGAGTCACCGACTTCTCTGCCCCCGACTCAGACCTGAGCCACGCCTCGTCAACGGTGCCCGACGGGATGCAGACCGGAAGTGAGCCACACCCGAAGCCGGGTGGGCAGCCGCGAAGAGAGCGAACCCGCCGGACACCTGAACCGAGTCTGGCCAGACACCGGCCCTACAGACAGTCTCTAGTAGCCGCATGTGACGTCTCCCGCCGACTGACTCTTCGACTGCTGATAACTAGCATTATCCGCAGCAGACCGCGTGTCCCGCTACCGATAACACGCCACGCGCGGCACGCTAACAGGCAGACCGCACTTCCGATAACAGGCAGGTGGACCTATGGCGCCCGCAACGGGCACGCCCGGCGCCCGCATCCAGGGCCTCGATGAGGACCTCGCCGACCGGTTCGAGCGCTACCGGGCCCACCTTCAGACTCAGCCGCTCGCGCCGGCGACCCGGCGCACCTACGCCAGCCGGGTCGGCGGCTACCTGACCTGGCTGGCCGGGCTCGACCCGGCGACCCGGGCCCGGCAAGGTGACCCGTTCAGCGACACCCACGCCCGGGATTACACCATCCGCGACTACCGCACCCACCTGATCACCGGCCGGCGCGCCAAACCCGCCTCGGTCAACCTCACCTTGGCCGCCCTCGATCATTTCTACCGCTACCTTCGGCTCGGACCGGCCCGGGTCCGGCGCGAGGACCTGCCCCAAGCCGCACCCCGGGCCCTAAGCACCGAGGAGACCCGCCGGCTGCTGCGCGCCGCCGAACGTGCCGCCCACACTGGTACCCCCGCCGGGGTGCGGGACCGGGCCATCGTCACCACGCTGCTGTTCACCGGGCTACGCATCGGCGAGCTGGCCGCCCTGAACCGCGAGGACCTGGCGATCAGCGCCCGCAAAGGCATGCTCACCGTGCGCCGCGGCAAAGGGGAACGCTACCGACAGGTCCCGCTCAACGCCGAGGCCCGCGACACCCTCGAGGCGTGGCTGACCGCCCGCGCCGCCCTGCCCCGCCCCGACGAGGCGGCGCTGTTCCTTTCGCTGAGGGGAGACCGGCTCTCGGTCCGGGCGATCGACCACGCCGTACGCCGCCTCGGCCGCCAAGCCGACCTCACACTGTCCGCGCACACGCTGCGCCACACCTGCCTGACCCGACTCGAAATCCGCAGAGTTGCATCAGATGCAACACCGGGGAGCATTCGACGGATCGTGTGACCGTTGTCCTTGCTGGACTTCGGGATTCGAGCGCTCTTCTCGTGGGGGTGTGGTGACGGGCGACACGCCGTGTGACCTGCGGTGACGCCGGTCCTGTTGCATCTGATGCCACGATGCAGCATCCGGTGAGGTTGCCTTGAACGCCACAATGAGGCGTGTGGTGCCGGCCTTGAGGGGGTTCGTGTGGAGCAGGCGGGTGTGACGGCGCTGGCGTTGGTGCTGCCGTCCTGGCCGACCTCGCCGCCGGCGCCACCGCCATCAGCCACGACGCGCTCGATGCGCACCCGCGCCGACGCGGCGCCGACTACCTGCGCCACGTACTCGTGGCAGCCGAGCTCCTGCCCGCCCGCGACGAACCCCTGGCCCGGCTCGAAGCCTGGGCCGGCACCACGCTGCTCGCCGATCTGAAGCAACCCGAGCACCGCCAGCTGCTGCACGCCTACGCCACCTGGCAGGTCCTGCGCCGCCTGCGCCACCGAGCCGCCAGCAACACCGGCCAAAGCCTGACCAGCTACTCGCGCACCCAGCTACGCGTCGCCGCCCGCTTCCTTGGCTGGCTCGAGCAGCACCGGCTCACGCTGGCCCAATGCCACCAAAGTGACCTCGAGACGTGGCTGGCCCAAGGGCCCGGCGGCGAGCCGGTCCGGAACCTGCTGAGCTGGGCGAGCGAACATCACCACTGCCGCTCACTGCTCGTACCGCCCGCGGCCCGAACGACCGGAACCGCCATCGACGCGAACGAACGCTGGAAGCTGCTGGCTCGCCTCCTGCACCAGGACACCCTGGACCTGGCCGACCGGGTCGCCGGCGCCCTGCTGCTCTGCTACGGCCAGCACCTGTCCCGGATCGCCATCATGAGGACCGAGCAAGTACACCGTCAGCGCGACCCCGACATCGTCTCACTGCGCTTCGCAGCCCACGACATCATCGTCGCCGAGCCGCTCTCACGCCTGCTCACCGACCTGATCGACGTCGGCCGCAGCCACCACCTGGGCGTCGGCTCACCCGCCACCAGCCCGTGGCTGTTCCCGGGCCACCTACCAGCACGACCCATCACCGCATCACGACCCGGCCAGCGACTACCACGCATCGGCGTCCGAGCCCTCCCAGGCCGCCGCGCCACCATGCTCCAACTCGCCGCCCAAGTGCCCGCCGCCGTCCTGGCCGAACTCTTGAACCTGACTCCAGCAACCGCCACCCGATGGACCCGAGACGCCGCAGGAGACTGGTCCCGCTACGCCGCCGAACTGGCCACAGAACGTGATCACCAACCATGACGAATAGCCAGGGTCAGCAGGTCAGCTGCGGGGGCTATTCGACCGGATCCGAACACTGCTGGTTACCAGTATGCGAGCCGGCAACGACCTGGTCCTGGTCGCCGAACTCGCCGGACACTCCCGCCTGGAAACCACCCGCCGCTACAGCCTGCCCAGCGACACCGACCGGCAAACCGCCATGGACGCCCTCACCATCGACTACTGACCCCCCGGCCCCAGGGATCGTTTCATGATGGGGTTTCACAGGTCCGCACGTATGCACCGGCCCCTATGAAACAGCGCCGGAGCCGCCGGGAGCTGCTCAACTCAACCAGACCGCCGGCTGCAACGTCCCTCGCTCCGGTCCAGCCTGCCGGCGCCGGCCCTTAGGCTGGCGGAGCCAGAACTACGAGGTGAGGAGCGTGTTCGTGGAGCTCAGTGAGAGCCGCCGGCAAGAGATCATCGATAAGGTCTCGTGCGGCGAGCCGCTGCCGGCCGACTTCAAGCACCTGCTGTTCCCGCCCGAACGCCAGGAGTACGAGCTCGTCTACGCCGCCAAGATGCCAGAGCAAGATGTCCTCGCCGGCACTATGGCCCTACCGCTGCAGCCCATCCGGTCGTTCGGCTCGGGCGAGTCCGACAACCGGCTGATATTCGGCGATAATCTGCAGGCGCTGAAGGCCCTGTTGCGCCTCAAGCAGGAGGGCGGGCTCCGCAACCCCGACGGCACGGATGGGTTCAAGTTGATCTATCTGGACCCTCCGTTCGCCACCACTCGTGACTTTGCCGCCGACACCGAAGAGGTCGCCTACGCGGACAAGGTGGTGGGCGCGCGGTTCGTCGAGTTCCTTCGCCGCCGGCTGATTCTCATGCGCGAGCTGCTAGCCCCCAATGCCACTTAGCGTGTGCGAATCATGCTGCGGTTGGGGTGTTTCGAAGGTTG
>JAKDLH010000108.1 GCA_030452945.1 Microlunatus sp.
CCGGCTCGGTCGTCCCGGCCGGCTGGGCGGGCGGCGGCTCGCCGAACTGGTCCTTCGCGGCGTTCAGCGCAGCGATCACTGTCGCCGCCTCCTCCTTGGGCAGCCGGACCCGGAAGTCGATCATCTCGTCGTCGCGCTCGGACCAGGTCAGCGCGCGAAACGGCTGCTGCGCGATCCGGGTGCCCGACGCTCGCCGGTAACCGGCCACCATCCGCGCCAGTTGCGACGCGGTCGCGGTCAACGCCAGCTCGCAGACCTCTGCCTCCTCGACCAGACCGACGACTCGGGTGAGTTCCCGCACCTTCGAATACGACAACCGGCCCTGGCGGAACGCTGCGGTAGTGGTTGGCATCCGCCGAACGCCCGGGCCACCCGGACATGCTCGCGGGCGGTGCCCGGCGACATGGAGCAGCACCAGTCGCGGTGGGTTATGGGATCAAGACCTCGCATCGCAGACCGGGTGCCCGGCTGATTCGTCGGTCGAGGGTGACCAGATGTGCATCCGTCAGTTCGGCGACGGCGACATAGCTGGCGTCATAGCAGGACAGGTTCGTGCGTAGCTCCCACACTCTCGACCCGAGCAGCTCATAGGGCCACAACTCGATGGCGAGGTCGAGCAGATCGACATGGGCCTGCACCGCCTGGTCGGGACTGATCAGGCCAGCCAACTCCTGCCGACGAATGATGTTGCTGGATTCGAACATGACCAGACTCGGGGCGAGCAGTCGCGAACGAGAGAGCAGATCGGCCGCCCACTGGCCGTCGGGACCCGCGTCGAGCAAGAGAGCGACGACGGCCGAGGAGTCGCAGACGGCGGCAAGGCTCACGGCCGCTCAGCGTCTCGCGCAGCAAGGATCGACTCCGCGTCGACTAGCGCTCCGGTTGCGGTCACGCGGGCTCGCGCTCGCGCGATCACGTCGTCCACCGCCGGGCGCGCGGCACTCTCCACAAGCAGGATGCGCACATACTCCTGTAGAGACCTGCCAGATCGTGCTGCCCGGCCCGCGAGTTCGTCACGGACGGCATTGGGAACATTTCGGATGGTGATGACGACGCCCATGCAGCTACTCTAGCTTCGACGCTGTCGAATTGCAGTCAACGGAAGAATGCGCTGCTGGACCTGGTGGACCGGCTGCCCGACACATCGCTGTGCACCGGCGGCTGAGGACGCCGGTGTTGCCGCCCGAGGGCGTTTCCAAAGTCACAGTACGATCCGGTTACCGGCGGCGATAAGGCTCTGAGGCGGAGGTTCCATGTATTTCATCGTCGTGAAGTTCCCGGTCAAACCGGACTATGCGGACCGCTGGATCGACATCGTGGACGACTTCACGCAAGCGACTCGGGCCGAGCCGGGCAACCTGTGGTTCGAGTGGTCGCGCAGCGTGGAGGATCCGAACGAGTTCGTACTCGTCGAGGCGTTCACCGACGACGGTGCCGGGTCGCACGTGAACAGCGACCACTTCAAGAAGGCGATGACGGATTTGCGCAAGCGTTTGACCGCCACGCCCAAAATCGTCAGCCGTCAGATCGAGGGGGAGGGCTGGGGAGAAATGGGCGAACTACAGATCGATTGATCCAGCAGCCCTTCCGCGCAGGGGTCAAGCAGTTTTACCCGTCGTAGACCCCGTTATTGCGCTCGACCAGTTCCGCGAAGGCGGGCCAGGTGGCGGGGTCAACGGATTGTACGGTGTAGGTCATCTCCGGGCCGGATCATCGTGAGCGTCGCCGGCTACCGCCGCCAGAATCCGGGCGAGTTCAGCCGGCTTGGTGAACATGGGCCAGTGGCCCGAGTCGATGTCGACCAGGTCCAGGTGCGCGGCCTGGGCCAGTTCGGGCATTTCTCCCGCGTCAATCCACTCGCGAGCCTGGGCCGGGCTGAACTCGGGGCACACCAGCGTCACCGGGACGTCGAACCGTCGTGGGTCCGCCAGGTGCACCGTGGCCTGAGTCACCTCTTCCGGGACAGGAATCGCCGCGGTCTCGAAGGCGCGCTTGGTCACCCTGTCCAGGTCAGCGGAGTCCGGCCCGTCGAAGGTGTCCCACCCCGGGAACCCAACGGCTCCGTCCGTCGGTTCGAGGAGGCCGAAGTAGACCTCCCCGTCGGCGGCCGGCATCCCGCCGACAAGGACGACCCCGGCCAGGGAGTCTGGCCGCCGATCCGCGGCTAGCCAGGCCAGCGAGCACGCGGCCGAGTGCCCTACCACCAAGGCCTTGCCCGACGCCGAGTCCACGGCGGCCACGACCGCTGTGACCTGATCGTCGAGGGTGGCGGACTCTGATCCGTCTCCCTGACCGGGAAGGGTCAGCGGCACCGGCTGGTGACCGAGGTCGACGAGCACTGACACGACGTCGTCCCAGGCCGATCCGTCGAGCCACAAGCCGGCCACGAGCACGATGTCCATGATCAGCGCCTTTCCGTCGGTCGTCGGTCCCTGACTCCGTCAGTGAATGTGCCGATCGGTCAGGCTGTAGCTGTCCGCCGGGACTCCGGATGCTACTGCCGGCCCCGGACGGTCGTGGCTTCCGCCATTCAGGGTGGCCGAGATCGCCGTACTGCGCGACCCACGCGCGCTCTTAATCGCTATTCGCCCGCTTAGCCGAGCGCGTCGAGAGCGGCCTTCGTATCGGGGTCCAACTCGATGTCGGCGATCGCCAAGTTTTCCTTCAGATGGGCCAGCGACGACGTTCCTGGAATCAACAACACATTCGGGCCTAGGGCCAGAGTCCAGGCCAGCACCGTTTGGGCGGGGGTCTTCCCGAGACGGGTGGCGGCTGCGGTCACGTCGGGGTGGGTCAGCACCGGGTTGGTGGCGTTGAACGCCGAACCCAGCGGGAAGTAGGGCACGAAGGCGATGCCGTAGTCGGTGCACAGGTCCAGCACCGGCTGCGAACTGCGGTCGAGCAGGTTGTACGGATTCTGCACGCACAGCACGTCGGTCCGCTCCAGCGCTCGCTCGAGGTGCCCGACCGTGACGGTGCTCAGACCGACCCCGGCGATCAGTCCTTCCTCCTTGGCCTGGATCATCGCGCTGAGTTGCTTGTCGAACTTCTGATCGGGCGGCCCTGCGCCGTCGGGCAACCGGAGGTTGACCGCGGCCAGCCGGTCGACTCCGAGACTGCGTAGGTTGTCCTCGATGCCCTGCCGCAGATCCTCGGGTGCGTCCCAAGTGACCCAACCGCCCTTGGCATCTCGCCGGGCGCCCACCTTGCTGACCAAAGCAAGATCGTCGGGGTAGGGATGGAGCGCGTCGCGGATCAGATCGTTGGAGACGTCGGGGCCGTAGTACTGCGCGGTGTCGATGTGATTGACACCCGCCTCGACTGCTCGGCGGAGCACGCTAAGAGCCTGGTCACGATCACGTGGTGGCCCCAACACGCCGCGGCCGGGCAGCTGCATGGCACCGAAACCAACCCGGTTGACCGAGTAAGAACCCAGCTCGAAAAGCTCCATGCCCGCGACTCTAGTTCGGGATCAGGCCCTCGTCGCTCTCGCTCAGCAGTTGCCGCACCTCGTCCAGCGTGGCGTCGACCTCCGGCAGGATGAGATCGGAGTCAGCGAGTTCGTCGTCGGCGACGGTGGTGCCGCCGTCGCGTACCTCGTCATGCAGCTTCTGCAAGGCTTCGGCCAGTCGAGTCTGATCCCCATCCTGGACCGCGTGTTCGATCGCGTCGTCCAGTGCGTTCAGTCCAACTCGCGTCGCGTCACTGATCCGCCACTGACCCTCGCCGAGGATACGGACGATCATCGCAGATCCCCCGGGTTCGGCTGGCCCTGCTGCGGTGGTGGCGCGTACGACTGATCCTCGGCCGGCTGCTGATTCTGGACCGGCTGTGCGACGGGTGGCTGCTCGGCGCCTTCGATGGCCTGCGGCGCACTCGAGGGACCCGCCCCAAGCTGGGCCTTCATCCGGCTCAGTTCGTCCTCCACGTCGGAGGTGGAGGCCAGCTGCTCGAGCTCGCGCGTGATGTCGTCCTTGGCCATCCCGGTCGGGTCTTCAAGCGCGCCCGAAGCCAGCAGCTCATCGATCGCGCCGGCCCGGGCCTGCATCGTGGCGGTCTTGTCCTCCGCCCGCTGGATGGCCAGACCGACGTCGCCCATCTCCTCGCCGATGCCGGAGAAGGCCTCGTTGATCCGGGTTTGAGCCTCGGCCGCGGAGTAGGTGGCCTTGATCGTCTCTTTGCGGGTTCGGAAGGCGTCAACCTTGGCCTGCAGCCGCTGGCTGGCCCGGGTGAGCTTCTCTTCCTCCGCCTGAAGCTGAGCGTGCTGGGTCTGCAGGTCGGCGAGCTGCTGCTGCAGTCCAGAACGTCGGGTCAGCGCCTCGCGAGCGAGATCCTCCCGGCCCACCTCCAGCGCCTTCTGCGCCTGTTGGGTGAGCTTGTCGACCTGAGTGTTCAGCCCGTTGGCTTGCAGTTCGACCCGCTTGCGGCTGGTCGCGACGTCGGCGACACCGCGTCGGACTTTCTGCAGCAGGTCCAACTGGCGTTGGTAGGAGTAGTCGAGGGTCTCGCGCGGATCCTCGAACTTGTCCAAGGCCTTGTCGGTCTTGGCACGAAAGATCAAAGAGATGCGCTGAAAGATGCCGCTCATCGTCGGTCAGCTGGTCCTTCCCATGTACCGGGCCCGCACCGGCGGGTACTCACAGGCTCCTACCGTAGACCCGCGCGGAAAGCCGCGACAGGGAACCGGCCCAAGGATTCGAGTTCACCGGTGTTCCCCTGACAGAATCCAGGGACAGCAACGCGACCCGCCGAGCGCAGATTCGAGAGGCAGCAGTGGCACTCTTCCGCCGGAACAAGTCCGAGGCCCCGCCCCCGGAGCCGGAGACCACGGCCGGATCCATGCCAGCAGGGCGGTCCAAAAAGGACCGACCAACACCGTCGCGCAAGGAGGCCGAGGCGCTGCGCCGGCAACGGGTCACCCGGCAGGTCTCCTCGCGCCAAGCACGCAAGGAAAACGCCGCCAAGAATCGTGCCGAGCGTCTGCGGAACCTCAACGTCCGCGAGGCCGTGCCGGAGAAGGCCTTGATGCGCGACTACGTCGACGCTCGGTTCAGCATCGGGGAGTTCCTGCTGCCGTCGCTGGTCCTCATCTTGGCGCTGAGCTTCCTGAATCGAGTGTGGCCGGGCATCACGCTGTTCGCCACCGTGATCATGTACGGCTACATCCTCACTGTCTTCGTGGACGTCTACCGGATGTGGCGGGGGTTCAAGCGGGTGCTAGCCGACCGGATGCCCCGGGTATCACCCAAGGGTCTGCTGATGTACGGGATGAACCGGACCATCCAGATCCGCCGCTTCCGGATCCCGGCGCCGCGGCTTAAGCGCGGCGACCCGTACTGAGCAGCGTCCTCCTCACTCGTTGCTCCTGGCGAGGATGGTGGTCGTCCTCAGGCTACTCAGCTCGGTAGGATGTAATGTCCGGTCATCGCTCCGGCTGGCCGACACGTTGCAGGACAGGAGTGAAGGCGACGATGGCGTGGCGTTGGGTCGGAAAACCGACCATCCCAAGCGAGTTCGAGCGCACCTGGCCGAGCCAGGGTGACGCCGAGACCTGGCTGGGCGAGTACTACCCCGATCTACGCGAAGCTGGAGTTCGCACGGTCGCGTTGTACGAAGAGGACCGGCTGGTCTACGGGCCGATGTCGCTGGACCCGGACGGCGACTGACCGGCTCACGTCTGACTCGCAGCCGGGTGCATGGCCTACGCTCCGGTCATGACCGGAACACGTCTGGTCGCGGTCGGACACTTTCAACCGGAGCGGGTTGTACCCAACTCCGAGTTGGAAGCCATGGTGGAGACCAGCGACGAGTGGATTCAGCGCCGAGTCGGCATCAAGCAGCGGCGTTGGGCCGCCCCCGAGGAGACGGTCGACGTGCTGGCCGAAAAGGCTGGTCGGGACGTCCTGGCCAAGGCGAAGATGACGCCGGACCAGGTCGACTTGGTCGTCGTCGCCACCTGCAGCGCGCTGGATCGCTCCCCCAACATGTCGTCGCGGGTGGCCCACCGCCTCGGCATCGGCGGCAGTCCAGCGACCATCGACGTCAACGCCGCGTGTTCCGGCTTTCCCCACGCGGTCGCTCTGGCTCAGCACGCCATCGCGGCCGGCGTCTCGACCACCGCCCTGGTGATCGGCGCAGAGAAGCTGACCGACTTCACCGACTACACCGATCGCTCGACTTGCGTGCTGACCGCCGACGGCGCGGGGGCGTTCCTGCTCACCGCCGATCCGGGCGAGCACATCTCGCCGGTGGTGTGGGGATGCGCGCCGGAGCTGGGCGACGCCGTCCGGATCGAGCACGCCGACGACAGCAAATTCGCTCAGAACGGGCGAGCCGTGTTCCGGTGGACCATCTTCGAGTTGCCCAGGATCGCCCGGGAGGTGGTTGATCGCGCCGGTATCGCGCCCGAGGACCTTGCGGCCATCGTGTTGCACCAGGCGAATCTGCGGATCATCGAACCGCTGGCCGCCAAAATCGGCGCCGTCAACGCCGTGGTCTCCACCGACGTGACGGAGTCCGGCAACACCTCCGCCGCCTCCATCCCTCTGGCGCTCTCCAAACTCCAGGAGAAGGACCCGCTTCCCTCCGGCGCTCCGGTGTTGCTGTTCGCGTTCGGGGGCGGGCTCGCGTACGCGGGCCAAGTCGTCCGGATGCCCTGACCAGTAGCCTGGCGCCTCTATTCCGGTCAGCCCGTAGCCTCGGCGGATGCCGACACCCGCGTACATCACCGAGCTCCGTGAATTCTGGGGCAGGCGTCCGCTGCTGCTTCCGGGGGTGTCCGGGGTGGTGCTGCGGGGTGAGCCGGCACAGGTTCTCCTCGGGCGTCGTGCGGACACCGGGCGGTGGAGTGTCCCGGCCGGCATCGTCGAACCGGGTGAGCAGCCAGCCGACTGCCTGACTCGCGAGCTGTGGGAGGAGGCCCGGCTCCGGGTCGGCGTCGAACGGCTGGTGTCAGTGGTCGCCGAGCCTGAACTCAGCTACCCCAACGGCGACCGCTGCCAGTTCATCTCGATGACGTTCCGCTGCCGACCGCTCTCCGGCGAGGCTGCGGTCGGCGACGGCGAGCTGGTCGCGGTCGGCTGGTTCGACCTGGACGGTCTGCCCGACGACCTGAGCGAGCGGGGTCGACAGCGGGTAGCGGAGGCCCGGTCGCCGGATCCGGCCTGCATCTTCCTGACCGACGAGTGACAAACGTGGGCCTCAATGCCTTCGTGGCCTCCCACACGCCGGACGAGTGACCGCGAGCCGCGCGCTTGTCACGGGCGCCTGGACGCCTGGTCAGCGCACGGAGGCCCGCGCTCGGAGGTCGGCGACGAATAGGGCGGTGCCGAAAACGGCCACCAGCAGGCCCAGCCCGACCATCACCGGAGTGGCGTTGCGGGCAGCGGTGGCGCGATCCTCATACGACTGCGTGGCCCTGCCGTCGGCCTTGGCGCAGGTCTGGCCCGGTCGCATCTCCACACCCCGGCACGACACGGTCGAGTTCGCCCCCAGGGTGAGCGGATAGAGCGCCACCAACAGACCGGCGACCGCGAGCAACAGGTGGGCCAGACGGCGGCCGGTCACGGCTCGCGAACTCCCGGGGTGACAAAGGGAGGCTTGGTGATGATGAACGGCTCGCGTCGGTTGCGGACCTCGACCTCGACCTGCTCGTCAACAGAGAATCTGGCGTCCAGCAGGGCGAGCGCGATGCCCGTCTTCAGCGTCGGTGAGAAAGTGCCGGAGGTGATCGAACCGATCTCGTGTCCGTCGGCGTCGCGGACCAGCATCCCCGGTCGGGGAATCCCGCGTTTAACGGCCTTCAGACCCCAAAGCATGCGGTTCGGCGTCGCCTCCCTCTCCGCGCGCAGGGCGGCGTCGCCGAAGAAGGCGTCCTTCTTCCAACCGACCGCCCAACCGAGCCGGGCCTGAACCGGGGAGATGTCGGGCGAGATGTCGTGACCGTGCAGCGGGTACCCCATCTCGGTCCGCAGGGTGTCCCGGGCGCCGAGACCGGCGAGCTGGATCCCGTACGGTTCCCCCGCCTCGACGACCGCGTCCCAGACCGCACCGGCGTGCGCGCTCGGGGTGACCAGTTCGTAGCCGCGCTCGCCGGTGTAGCCGGTGCGGCACACCGTCAACGGCACGCCGTCGAGTTCGGCGCGGACGAAGGACATGTACCCGTGGCCGGTCGGCAGTTCCCGGTCGGCGAGGACCTGGTCACTGTGCGGGCCTTGGATCGCGAACACCGCATGTCCGTCGTGCTCGTTGGTGATGCTGACGCCGGCGGGAGCGGCGTCGGTCAGCAGCCGGGCGACCTCGGCACAGTTGCCGGCGTTGGGGATCAAGAACACGTCGTCGGGTCCGTTGAGGTAGGCGATCATGTCGTCGATCACCCCGCCGTCGTCGTTGCAGATCAGGGTGTATTGGGCCTGGCCCGGCTGGATCTTGCGCAGGTCGGCGGTACCGCAGCGGTTGAGGAACCCGGCCGCCCCCGGACCCGCGACCGTGATCTTGCCCAGGTGGCTGACGTCGAACAGCCCGACCGCTCCGCGGACCGCCGCGTGCTCGGCCAGCACGCCGGCGCCGGCATACTCCAGCGGCATCGTCCAGCCGCCGAACTCGGAGAACTTCGCGCCGGCAGCGACGTGCCGGTCGTGGACGGGCGACCGCCTCGCCGTCGGAGACGCTGCCGATGAGCCGGTGGACACGAAGCCGAACCTACCCCACTACTGTGGGCGGTGCTTCCGTGTCGTCGCGCGTACCGACCCGTCGAAAGTCGAGAGGACCACTACCGTGCCCGTACCGAATCTGCCTGCCTTGACTGTCGCCAAGGTGCCGGACAAGTCCGCGACCGCACTGGTGGTGGGCTACGGCGCCGACGGCGTGGTGGGTGCTCCGAACGCGCTGGACAAGGAGTACCGCAAACGGCTCGGGCTGGGCATCGGTGCGCTGGCCACCAGTGTGGGCGCCAAGACCGACGTCGGCCACACCCGGACCCTGCCTGCGGTCGGGGGCTGGCCGGTGGTCGTGGTGGTCGGACTGGGCGAGGACGCGGTGACCCCGGAGAGCCTGCGGCAAGCGGCCGGAGCCGGCGTCCGACAGGCGGCCAAGCACGCCGAGGGCGGAGCCAGTGTCGTTATCGCTCTCGGCGTGGAGGAGTCAGAGACCGTGCAAGCGGCGGCCGAAGGCGCGCTGCTGGGGAGCTACCGCTATCAGCCCATCAGCGCCACTTCCAACGACCACGCGGTGACCTCGATCGCCGTGGTTTCCCCGCTGGCCGGCCGTCGCGGCACCACCGCCGGTCCGGTGGCCGGTGCCTCGGCGGTCGCCCAGTCGGTGGTCGCGGCACGCGAGTGGGTGAATATCCCCCCGAATCTGCTCTGCCCTGCCTCCTTCGCCGACGAGGCCAGGGCCTTCCTCAAGGAGTCTCGGGTTTCGGTGGAGGTGTTGGACGAGAAGGCGCTGGCCAAGGGCGGTTACGGCGGCATCCTCGCGGTCGGCGGCGGATCCTCTCGACCGCCTCGGTTGGTCAGGTTGGCCTACGCCCCCCGCGGCGCCCGGCGGCACCTGGCGCTGGTGGGCAAGGGCATCACCTTCGACTCCGGCGGTCTCAACCTCAAACCTGGCGACGGCATGTACACGATGAAGTGCGATATGGCCGGAGCCGC
>JAKDLH010000462.1 GCA_030452945.1 Microlunatus sp.
CTGCTGGGGGCTGGTCGGGGCGATTGTCGGCACGGTCGACGCGGGTCAGCCGGCCCTGACGATCGCTGTGGTCGTCGGTCTGGTCGTGGTGGTTGTCGTCACCGCAGCGATCCGCGTCCGGTCGCAGGCGCCCGTCGCCGAGCGGATGGCCTGACCTTCGACCCGGTGGTCAGGAGTTGTGGTGGTCGGGCGGGGCGAGACCGCGAGATTATTCGACCGGGTGGTCAATAGTCGGGGCGGTCGCCAGCGCGTCGGACGGATCTGGGCGCTCTACGAGGGTCACCACCACAACCGCTAACACTGACCAAAAAACGGTCCATCCGATCAACCCGAGGGAGATCGGATGGTTGAGCACGAGCACCAGGGCAGCCACCACGGCAATCAAGGCGAACAACAGCAGCCGCCGACGATGCAGCCATACCCCGACCTTCCCCGTGCTCAAGCCACGATGCTCGGCCGCGTCGCGGACGTAGCCCACGCCGGCGCCGTACACCGACCGCAGTCGGATCGGCGTCCTCGATGGGCCTCCGAGCCAGGCGACCAGGGCGACCGCTACCCCGATGACGGCCGCCGCGATGGCCGTGCTGCGCATCGCCGTGGTAGCTGTGTCGTAGAACAGGCCGGTCACGGTGCCGGGCAGCACGCTCGCCGGAACCACGTTGAGCGCTGCGACCCGGCCGACGGCCAGCAAGACGGCGAGAAGCGCCATGACGAGAGCGAATCCACCGGCGGCTGCCACGGTTGCCCGCGACCGCCGGTGCGCGACCAGCACCCCGCCGATCAGCAGCGCCAGGACGGCCCAGGGCAGCCAGGTGCCGATGGCGATCGTCAGCCCGTACGCGACCTGGACGGCCGGCAGCTGGTCGGACTGGACCAGCACGATCTCGCGGTTTACCTCGGGGATCCGGGTGGCGACGGTGATGCCGCGCTCGATCAGATCGTCGCGAACTCGGGCGATGATGGGACCGAGCTCGATCCCCAGCGTTCCGTCGGACCCGAGGGTGAGGACGGCATCGGGGTCGTTGCCGAGCGTGGCGTCCAGCTGACGGTGGGTTGCCCGCAGCGTTTGGGCGAAGACGTTCGCGAACTGGTCCGACTGCACGAAGGTGGTCACCCCGTCCTGGACCAGTGACCGCAGGCCGGTCGCCGCGGGCCCCTGCAAGGCACGAAGCGCCTGGGTCGCCCGCGGGCCGGTGCCGAGCTTGATCAGTCCGTCCACCAACTGCTGCGTCAGCCCGTTCAGATCGACTTTCTCGTCGACCGCCTTCATCGTCTCGCTGACCACGTACGTCTGCACGGCCGGGCTCTCGGCCAGGGGGGCGTACGTCGCGACGAACCGGTCGGTGTCGGTGAGGGTCCATTTCGCCCAGCCGGTGACCACCGCGACCGGCGCGAGCAGCACGCCGAGCAGGATCATCACGACCGCGACCACCATCCGGCCTCGGGATCTTCGTGGCGGAGCGGACCGGCTCTCCACGACGGTCGTTGCTCCGGTCCGAAGATCGGCGTTCTCGTTTTCCAGCTCGGCGATGCGCGCTCGGAGTTCGGCAGCGGAGTCGTCGCTCATCAGTGAAGCCTCTCCGAGATGGGGAGCGAGGGAGAATTTCGACTCCACCATGGCATCGACCCGCAGTAAACCGGCTCATCCGCACCGGGTGATCCACAGCTGAGACTGTGGCCGCCGGCGAACCCAACGCGCGGATTCGCGCCCGGCACGACCGGCCTGTATTCTTCTGCGTCGGCGCGCCGGAGGGTCCTGGCGCGCAGTTGTGCCCCTATAGCTCAGTAGGCAGAGCGTCACCATG
>JAKDLH010000109.1 GCA_030452945.1 Microlunatus sp.
CCTGGGGGAGGGGGTCGGACTGGGCGCATCGCAGTCGGTCAGCGACGATCACATCGACGGCTCTCAATCAGTATCGGGACCCGCCCAAACCCTGGCGGTCCGGGACCAGCGCACCCGACAACGACTCAGCGTCGAAGTTCCGGCAGGCGCTGCGACGTAGAGCACAATCGAACTCCGCGATCGCCGCCTGCCGATCGGCCGGGAGGTCAGCCAGCAGATCCTCGAACATGGCCGTCAGCCGACGCGTGACCTGGGGCTGATCGCTGCCGCACTCGATGATCTCGGTCCAGGCCAGGTCACAGCAGTCCTTCCAGCTCGGCGGTTGCAGCTCCAGCGTGCCGGGGCCCTTGATATAGGCGACCGGTCCCAGCGGCAGCGGCGCTGCCGCACGCAGCACGCGCTCGATCTCATCGAGCGCACGGACCGCGGTGGTCGGGTCGTTGACGGCCGCGGAGAGAGCGCGGATAGCAACGTCCACCAGCAGTCGCAGCGCATACAGCGGGTCGTGCCGCAGGGAACGTTCCACCGCGACCACCAGGCATCGGCTGATCGCCCGCTCGAACCTTGCCGTGTGCTCACCTCGTGCCGACATGGTCACAGCCACCGTAGCCCCATGGGCCACTGCGTCCCCGACGCGGACCCGCATCCTGAGGTAGCTGCCGTGTCTGCGTGCCAGACGCATCAGTGCGGCGGTGTCCAAAGCCACCAACTGACCAGAATCACCCTGGTAACGCAACGACCGCAGCTTCTCCGGATCGGGACCAGGAGGAGGAGGACGTTGGGTCTGCACGCGTGGGTTCGGAGGAGTGAGGAAGCGATGAGGCAGTCGCTCGACCGCCGCCCGACCGAAGGCGGTGAGGACACGATCGACTCGCACGCGGCTCCCGGTGGTGTGCAACAGCGTCACGAATCCGATCAGGCTGAGCATCAACAACATCATGGCCACCAGAACCGACGCGTCGCCGGAGTAGTCCTCGCGCCCGTCGACCCCGACGTAGATCAGGGCCGAGAAGCTGAATGCGACGGTGGCCAAGAACACGGCCAGGATCGCTTGGGTCAACCGGGCGCCAAGAAAGTAGGACACGGTGCGCGGCGAGTACTGGCTGGAACCGAATTGGAGGATCAGCAGTACAAAAGAGAAGACGAATCCGGTGAACGTGATCATTCCGCCACCTATGGCCGCGAACACCGTCGCACTGGCAGTGGCCGAGAACACGGACCTTTGCAGTTCGCCGTAGAGGGCGTCGTCGGCCAGCCCAGTCAACGACACCAGGCCGAGGCCGAGGAGAAGACCGAGGACCGGTAGCGCCCAGAAGGCGCTCCACCACCACAGGCGCAAACGAAGACCTAGTTGTCGGCCCATTCTCACCCTTCCGGCGACCCGGACAACTGAGTCGAGCCGGACTCAGCGTACGAGAGGGTTTCAGCAATACGGAAGGGCACGAAGCTTGAAACCGCGGGCCTGCAGGTCCGAGATCATCGTCGGTAGGGCGACGACGGTCTGGGTCCGGTCGCCGCCGCCGTCGTGCATCAAGATGATCGTGCCGTCGGCGATGCTCCTGAGCCGCCCCGTTTTCGCCAGCGTCGCCACCCCCGGCTTGGACCAGTCGAGGGTGTCCACGTCCCACAGCACCTGCCGCATTCCGGCCTTGCCGACGGCTTTGCGAACCGTGTTGTTGGTCGCTCCGTACGGCGGCCGAAAACACTTGGCCTTCGGCCCGTGCCTGAGCTGCCAGCGCAGCTGTGAGGCGCTCAGCCGAGTCAGATCCGGGTGGTTGTAGGAGTGGTTGGCGACCCTGCTGCCCTGGGCTCGGATCTGCGCGTCCATCTTCGGGAAGCCGCGCTCGTTCACGCCCAGGTGGAAGAAGGTCGCGGTCGACCCCGATCGGGACAGGATCTTCAAGATCTTCGGAGTGAAAGTGCCTGGACCGTCGTCGAAGGTCAGGTAGACCGTGCCCCCGCTGCCCTCCTTCAGCGGTCCTGACAGGTACCTCGAACCCTTCTTCTTGTTCCTGCTCTTCTTCTTGTTCTTGTCTTTCTTCTTGGTCTTGTTGTTGGACGTTGTCGAGGCCTTGGTGGACGCCGTGGACTTCTTGGGCTTGGTGGTCGGCTTCGACGTGCTGGAGCGCTTTGGCCCGGCGGTCTGCTTCGACTCCGCGGTCTGCGTCGGTGAGACCGACTCCGAGGGTGCCACCGGCGCGGCGAGTGACGGTGACCCGACCAGGGTGCCGTCCGGCCCGCTCCGAGCCGGGGGGTTGAGGCCGACGATCACGCCGATGCTGATCGAGGCGAAGAGGGCGAGGACGAGAAGCAGGACCACACGACGAATGATCATGACGCGGCGCTACCGACACGGAAAAGCACGACCGACTCTCTCGGTGGGGGACCGGAAGACAGTCAGTATGCGCTAGTGAACAGCGCGAACCAATCTTCCCCGACCCGAGTCGCCACGATTCTGCAGCGGCGGTAACAAAACCCCGCCGTCGAGCAGTTCAGCGACGCCGACCTGATATTCGCGGTACCTCATCGCCTCCCGTGATGATCGCCGCGCTTCCGTCGAGGATCGGACCTGGTGGAAGATCGTCATCGCCCTCACGTCGATGGTCGGCCGGCATTCGAGGATTCGAGACGATCGGGGGATACTTGGTTCTCGTGTCCTCCCTCCCGTACGAGTTGAACGCCCGGGTGCGGGCCGTCGCCGGAATCGACCCGGAGTTGCGGCCCGCCACCAAGCCCCAGTTCGGGCACTTCCAGAGCAACGTCGCGCTGCGCCTAGCCAAGTCCGAACACCGCCCACCCCGGGAAGTCGCCCAGCGCATCGTGGATGAGCTGGACGCCTCCGACCTCTGCGAGCCCCCGGAAGTCGCCGGGCCGGGGTTCATCAACTTTCGGCTGCGGACCGACGTGCTCGCCCAGGCGGTCACCGACCAACTGGCCGAGCCGGCCGCCGGGGTGCAGATCGCTGAGCGCCCACAAACGGTGGTGATCGACTACTCGGCCCCCAACGTGGCCAAGCAGATGCACGTGGGACACCTGCGGTCCTCGATCATCGGCGACTGCTTCCGCCGGGTGCTGCTTGTTCTCGGACACAAGGTGATCGCCCAGAACCACATCGGCGACTGGGGCACCCAGTTCGGCATGCTGGTCGAGCAGATCCTCGACGACGGGACCGACGCTTCCTCGCTGAGCCTGGCTGACGCCGAAGCGCTCTACACCAGGGCCAACGCCCACTTCAAAACCGACGAGGACTTCGCCGCTCGGGCCCGGGCCCGGGTGGTGAAGCTGCAGACCGGCGACGAGCAGACCCACCGGCTCTGGCAGCAGTTGATCGACACCTCCAAGGCCGGCTTCAACGAGGCCTACCGCCGCCTGGACGTGCTGCTCACCGACGACGACCTGGCCGGCTAGTCGACCTACAACTCCGACTTGCCGCTGGTGGTCGCGGAGTTGCCGGCGAGCGGGACAGCCGTCGTCGACGACGGCGCACTGGTGGTCTTCGTCGAGGGATTGAACTCCCCGATGATCGTCCGCAAGCGCGACGGTGGTTTCGGCTACGCGGCCACCGACCTGGCCGCCATCCGCCGGCGGGTGCGCGAATTCGGCGCGGACCGGTTGATCTACGTCGTCGGCTCGCCGCAGTCCTTCCACTTCGATCTAGTGTTCGCGGTGGCTCGGAAGTCCGGCTTCCTGCCGCCCGAGGTGGCTGCTGAGCATGTCGCGTTCGGTCAGGTCCTCGGCGCCGACGGCAGGAAGTTCTCCACACGCGAGGGCACCGCAGTGACCTTGACGGCCTTGCTCGATGCGGCGCAAGAGCAGGCCGCACCGCCGATCGCCCTGGCGGCGATCAAGTACGCCGACCTGTCCACCGGTCTCAACAAGGACTACGTGTTCGACGTGGACCGGATGGTGCGGACCGCTGGCAACACCGGCCCGTACCTGCAGTACGCCCACGCCCGGCTCGCCCAACTGCTGCGGCGGGCGGCGGCTGAGGGTCTGGTCGTGCCGGACAAGATCGCCGTCTTGGACGAGCCGACCGAGCAGACCCTGGCCCTGCTGCTCACCCGGTTCGGTGACGTCGTGACCGAAGTGGCCGACACGTTGCAGCCCCACCGGCTGTGTGGCTACCTCTACGAACTCGCCGGGGCGCTGTCGGTGTTCTACGAGCAGTGTCCGGTGCTGAAGTCCGACAGTGAGATTCGCGGTTCCCGGCTGGCACTGTGCCGGCTGACCAAGCGGGTGCTGGCCAGCGGTCTGGACATGCTCGGAATCGAGGCTCTCGAGCGGATGTGACTCAGCGAATCGGGTCCGGGTGCACGAGTCGGTCGGCCGCTAGCCACGCGGCGCCGACGATACCGGCGGTGTTCAGCAACTTGGCCGGCACGATCTCCGACTTCAACTTCAGTCTGGGCAAGAACTTGTCGGCCCTCTTGCTGACTCCACCGCCGACCACGATCAGGTCCGGCCAGAACAACGCCTCCAGCCGCTCGTAGTATCGCTGCAGCTTCTTCGCATACTTTTCGTAGGACCACCCCTTCCTGTCCTTCACGCTGGCCGCCGCCTCCGTCTCGGCGTCTTTGCCGTCGATCTCCAGGTGACCGAGCTCGGTGTTGGGCACCAGCACGCCCCGGTAGATCAATGCGCTGCCGATCCCGGTCCCCAGTGTGGTGACCATAACCAGCCCGGGATGGCCTTTGGCGGCCCCGTAGTGGACCTCGGCGATGCCGGCCGCGTCGGCGTCGTTCATCAGGTAGATGTCGCGCTGCAGTACATCCTCGAAAATCTTCTCCGCCGGGGCGTCGATCCAGGACTTGTCGATGTTGGCCGCCGACCGGGTTTGGCCGTGGGTGACGACTGCCGGGATGGTGACCCCGATCGGGCCGTCGCCGATCTGTTCGGCGAAATGGTCGACGATCTCAGCTACGATCTCGGCCACGTTGGCCGGTGTGGACTTCTTCGGCGTGGTGATCCGCAGTCGCTCGGTGGCGAACAGACCGGTGGCCAGGTCGACCGGCGCGCCTTTGATGCCACTGCCGCCGATGTCGATTCCGAGCACGGCACGACCAGGCACGGCGACGGGCGGGGTGGCCTCGGCAGACTCGCTCATGCCTGGCACCCTATCTGCGTCTCCCAGGCTCCGACACCCCTCCCCGTGGGGGCGGCTCGCGGTCGCGACCAGACTGACACCATGTCATCCCACTCGGTCCTCACCAGCACCCGTACGGTCGCCGCCTCAGCTCAGGACATCTTCGACCTGCTCGCCACCCCGGCTCGGCACGCCGAGATCGACGGATCGGGCAGCGTCTACGGGGTCCAGGACCGAACCCCCGAGCGGCTGTCCGCCGGCGCCAAGTTCGGGATGCGGATGCGGATCGGGCTGCCGTACAAGATCCTCAACGAGGTGGTCGAGTTCGACGAACCCCGCCGGATCGCCTGGCGACACTTCGGTGGCCACGTCTGGCGTTACCTGCTGGAGCCGGTCGATGACACCCACACCAGGGTGACCGAGCAATTCGATGAAACCGGGTCCCGAGCACCGGTGGTGCTGGCCCTGTTCCGGGCCCGCGCCCGGAACGCGAAGGCGATCAACGCGACCCTGGCCCGGCTCCAACGGTGGGCGCGAGACCGTTGCTGACTGTCGGTGCTGACTGTCGGGGCAACCGGGTTCAGCGGGTCAGCTGGCGCTGGCACCAGCCGTAGGTGTCCGGGTCGAACTCGAAGGTGTTGGAGAAGTAGAAGCCGTAGTAGAGCCGATACATCGAGATCACCTGCTCCAGCTCGGGCCCAAACCGTGCGTACGCCTGCCCGGTCAGCCACCGCGCGTCGTCGGCGGCGGCCGCGTACGGCTCGAGTTCCAAGAAGATGACGGCTCCAGCCACGTCCATCATCGGATCGGCATGCAACGTGTGCGGACTGAAATCCCCGACCCCGCTGACCACCGGCCGACCGTCGGGCAGCACCGAGACGTAGCAGTTCGGCGGGCAGAAGTCACCGTGGACCAGCCGAGGTTCACCGTGACGGTCCCGCAGCCACTCCTGCAGCTCGTCCCAGACGCGAGACACGTTCGGGATGTCGTGCTCGAGCCGCTGCTGGCTCTGGGGGATGACCCGCAGCAGTTGATCGCTGAGCAGCGCGGCCAGGCTCGGAAACTGGCGCGGGGCGTCGACACCCAGCAGCCGAGCGGGTCCAGGCACCGGGGAGGGGAGTCGCTGCATCGCCCACGCCGCATCCAAATAGCTGAGCAGCGCCAGCTGGCGCGGCCCGGTCTCGGCCAGCCGCAACCAACCCGACAGGCTGTGACCAGACATCCGCCGATCGACGCTGAACGACCGCCCAGCGATCTCGCCGCCGTCCAGGATCTGTGGCACCTCGAGTCCGATCGGACTGCCCTGCCACCGCGAGTACAGGGACGTAAGCTGCCGGATCATCGCCGGCGCCGCCTCGTGGGTGCCGCGATAGACCCGCAGCACCCGATCGGGACCGAGCGCGTAGACCTCGGACTCCCCGCCGCTGCCGAGCCGATCGGACTCGCTCAGGCCGAAGCGTGCCAGCACGGTCCGCTGACTGTGCGCGTCGGCGTCGGTCCGGTCGACGGGTCGGCGTTCGCTGTCGGCGGCACGAGCCAACCGGGCCCGGTCCAGCTGGGTCATGGTCAGCTCGCGGGCGGCGGTCTCGTCGAGCTGATGGGCGATCGGGGTCACCGGCCCGCGGGTGATGTCGAGGTGCACGTCGGCCACCCGCAGTCGACGCTGAATCGGGCCCTGGCTGAGCCGGACGGACTGGGTCTTGGCGTGGGGCACCAGATTGCGTACGTGCGTGAGCCAACCGTGCTCGGTGATCACCACCCGCTCGTCGGCGCCGTACCGCAGGGTCCAGAAGTCGAAGGGCCGCAGCCACCGGGACCGGCGGGGCGAGGAGTGCAGCTCGACCGCGCTGAGATCGAAACCGGGCAGGATCCGACTGAGTGTGATGTCCAGGTCGCGGGCATCGGCGGCGGGCACGAGCACGCTGGTCGCGTTGGTGTCGTTGTCGCTGCCCTCGGCCGAGCCGTAGCCGAGGACGTTGACGTCGACCCGGTACCAACCGAACCGGCGCCACAGGATCGGCTGGATGATCCGGACGCCCTGGATGCGGTTGACCGGAATGGATTGGCTGGTCAGGTTGAACAGCCCACGGGTGACGCGGACGCCGCGGGCGGATTGGGCCAAGGTGAAGTTGAACATCTGGAAGACCCGGCGTCCGATCATCGACACCAGACCGATCGCCAGCGGGATCAGGGCGGCGAGCGCGAAGGCCACGACCCCGAAAGCCGTGGTCACGACCAGCACGACGATCAGCATGGCGATGGAGACCAAGAACTCGCTGGACAGCAAAAAGCTCCCGACCAGTCGTTGTGGACCGACGGTGACCAGCGGCTGATCCTCAACCCCCAAGTCGGTCAGCGCACTCGGCAGGACGGTCGAACCCGGCTCCCTCCTGGATACGCGGTCCCCGTGGGCGCGGCTCAACAGGTAGTCGCGCAGGCTGGCCGCCTGCCCCCGGGTCAGATAGCGGAGCTTGATCGTGGAGTCGCCAGTGCCGACCTCGATCCGCAGTTCAGCCAGGCCGAAGATCCGGGCGGCGAGCTGTTGGATGATGTCGACCGACTGGACCCGCTCGAACGGCACCCGCTTGGAGTTCTTGAAGATCGCGCCGGTCTCGATCCGTAACTCTTCGTCGTCGATCACGTAGCGGGTGAAGTACCAGGTGAGGAAGCCCGCCAGGGCGGCGACCATCAGGATCGCGCCCACGCCGACGAGGACCCAACGGAAGTCCCAGCCGTCGAACCCCTCGGAGCCGGAACCGTCGGGGATGAGCTGGCGGCCGAATCCGATCAGGATCGCGAGCAGCACCACCCAACCCCGGATGAGCGGGGTGAGCGGATGCGGCCGCTCGGTCTGCTTGACGCCCCGCTCGCTCGGTTGCCCGCGGTCACTCGGTGGCCCGGGGTCACTCGGCTGCGGTGGGAACGGTGCGGCCGCGGGTAGGGAAGATGACGGTTCGCTCATAGCCCGGATGCGTGTGCCTCGCCCAGCTCGGTGAGCTGATCGCGCAGTCGGGCCGCCTCCGCCGGGTCCAGTCCCGGGATCCGCGCGTCGGTGCCGGGGCTGGCGGTCTTCAACGTCACCGAGGCCAGGTTGAAGAGCCGCTCCAGCGGCCCGGACTCCACCTCGACCAGCTGCATCCGACCGTACGGAACCGCGGTCAGGGAACGGAACCAGACGCCGTGGGTGATGTAGAGGTCATCCTCGCGTTCGACGTAGCCCCAAGACCCGCAGGAGCGGCGCAGGAAGTGGAACCGGAGCCCGATGATCACCAGGGCCACGACCCAGAGCAGGGCCGAGAGCCACCACAGGTCGGTCACGATCAGCAGGATCACCGCTGGGATCGTGAAGAGGACCAGCCAGCCGATCGCGTCACTGAGGCGTCGGATCCTCAAGAAGCCCGGCGGGAGGCGTTTCCACTCGTACGCGGGCGGGGCAAAGAGATCGTCCATCGCAGATCAGTTTCGAGCCTTGCGCCACCGCAAGCGCTTCTTGGGCCCGCGGACCTTGATGTCGCCCATGATGTTGGTCCCCTTGAGCACCAGCGTGGGCATCGACGGGTCCGGCTCACCGATGTCGGAGATCGAGGTGTCGGCCAGCACGTCGGTGACCTCGTTGCGGACGGTGACGCCTTCCGGCACCCGGATCACCATGTTCCCCATCAACTGGGTGCCGGTGACCTCCACGACCGGGGCGTCGAAGGTTGCCTGCGTGAGATCCAGCTTGATGTCACCCATCACGTTGTTCGCGACGCTGTGGGTCCGGACTCGCCACCGGCCCTCGCGGCGAATGGTCGACATCACCGTCGACATCCGGTCGGAGTCGGTGACTGCCCCCTCGGGCACGACCAGGCGTTGATCAGGTGCCGAGGGGTGAAGCGGGAGGGCCTGCGTCGGCACCAGATCGGTGGTGAGGGCGGTGAGGTCGTCGAACGTCCTGGCCTCCAGGGCCGCCTGGGTGCGTTCGTGATGCTCCTCCAGCGTGATCCGGCCCTCCGCGTACGCGGAGTTCAGCACCTCCGCGACCTGGTCGCGGTCGGCATCGGCGGCGCGGTAACTGCCGGGAGTCATCGGCGTGACCTTTCGGTCGGGCGGGTCGATCTGGTGAGTCGATCTTGAGATCAATGACAATTGTGTCGGTTCCTTCTCTTCTTCGAACGCACCGGGCCGGTCACCGAAACCCCACCGAACAGCGAAACCCCCTTGATGGTGAGCACCGGGGCGCCGGGTATCGGATCGCCGATCCCCTTGATCTCGGTGCCGCCGAAGATGCCGGCGGTGCGATCGCGGACATCAATGCCGGCCGGGACCTTGACGTCCATCCCACCGAAGCACCAAAAACCGGTGATCTCCACCTCCCGAGATTCGAAGGTCGCCTCGGTGAGGTCGATCTCGACCCCGCCGAACAGGGCGATGGCGGTCGCCTGCCGTGGCATCCGCCAACGCCCCTTGCGAGTGGAGCCGCCGAAGATCGCGATCATCTGGTCGGCACCGGAGTTGCGCGAGGTGTCGATCGAGAAGCTGGAGGCAACATCCGAG
>JAKDLH010000110.1 GCA_030452945.1 Microlunatus sp.
CTAGAGGAATCTTGCGAACTGCCCCAGACGTTATGACAGTTGTATAGGTAACGAAAGGGGCCGACGTGGTCGCAACGAGTACACGAAATCGAGTTTCCGACGGCATTGATGGCAAGGACGCGGTGGGCCTCTACCTGGAGGGCATCGCCAAGACTCCGCTGCTGACTGCGGCGGAGGAGGTCGAGTTGGCCAAGACCATCGAGGTCGGCCTCTACGCGGAGAAGATCCGCTCGGGTGTGGTGACGGCGGCCGAACGCGGTAGGCGGGCAAAGCGGCCGACCGCAGACGAGTTGACTTTCCTGATCGAGGACGGGCAGCGAGCGTTGCAGCGGTTCGTCACCGCCAACCTCCGGCTCGTGGTGTCGGTGGCTCGCAAGTACGGCCGCTCCCAGATGCCACTGCTGGATCTGGTCCAGGAGGGCAACACGGGGCTGATCCGTGCGGTCGAGAAGTTCGACTACACCAAGGGCTTCAAGTTCTCCACCTACGGCACCTGGTGGGTGCGGCAGTCGATCAGTCGTGGCATCGCGCAGCAGGGCCGGATCGTCCGGCTGCCAGTGCACGTCGCCGAGCAGGTCAACCAGGTCGGTGCGGTGCGTCGGACCCTGGAGCGCCGGCTCGGTCGCGATCCCGAGATCACCGAGATCGCCGACGAGATGGGCATCGAGGCCGACCGGGTGATGGACCTGATTCGGTACGGTCGCGAGCACGTCAGTTTGGACGCCCCGGTCGAGGAGGGTGGCGACACCGCGCTGGGCGACCTGATTGCCCGTGAGCCGATGCCGGGTCCAGACGAGGTGTTCATGGACGCCGAGGAGCACGCCCGACTCGAGGCTCTGCTGGACGAACTCGACGAACGATCCGCAGACGTGGTCCGATGCCGGTACGGACTGATCGACGGTCGCCAGGCCAAGCTCGCCGACATCGGCGCGGTCTGGGGCATCACCGCCGAGCGGGTCCGTCAGATCGAGCGGCACGCCATCGCCAAGCTGCGCAACAAGACGGTCCTGGCCGCCTGACCCACGCACCCTGCGGCTCGTTCGTTGCCCGTGGCCCGTCCCCAAATTCCGGGGGCGGGCTTCGTGCGTGTTGAGCAGTTCACGCACGGCGAGGCGCAGTCTCGCCGGGTATGGGGATCATCGCGTTCACCAGCCACACGACGATATCGGCGTACTCCCGGGCCAGTGGTGGGATTATGTCGACTGGGCCGCTGCACAACGCAATGTGGCCGTGGCGGGAGGCTACGGCGAGTTCGACGTGGAGACGTACCTCCTGCACGACGTACCTGTGGACACCGCGGCTGAGGGCGAGCCGTACCAGTGGCCGAGGCCGGTATCGGCTTCGGCCAACCGTGTGATTCACCGCCTGGCCGAATATCCCCATTCGCGTGCTCGTCGGTTCAGATGACTTTCCTCAGCGAACTGTGCGCAGGCCAGCAGAATGCAGTCCCGGTTGCGCAAGGGCTACAGTGTCTAGACGGCTCAGTGGAGGTAGCATCCGATGGATCGGTGGCCGGTGGAGCCCCCGCTCGCGGGGACAGCGGATGAGCAGATCGTCGGCGCGCTCGAACGGCTAAGAGCCACCTTCCGTTGGAAGGCAGGCGGCCTCGACCGTGATGGGCTGCAGACGACGTTGGGGACATCGACCCTGACCTTGGGAGGGCTTCTGAAGCACCTCGCTGCCGTGGAATCGCTGAACATCCCCTGGGAGGCATTTCACGAGGACCCCGGCGAACCGTGGCGGTCGCACGATTGGGCGGCAGATCCCTCGTGGCCGTTCACCTCGGCCGCTGACGACACACCCCAACAGCTGTACGACTTGTACGACCGTAGCGTCGTGCGGGCGCGGCAACGACTGGCTCAGGCCATGACCGCCGGAGGCCTCGATCAACTCACGCTTGCCGGCACTAGCGAACAGCCAGCGAGTCTGCGCCGCATGGTCACCGACCTGATTGAGGAGTACGGGCGGCACACCGGGCATGCCGACCTGCTCCGCGAAGCTGTGGACGGACGTGTCGGCGAAGACCCGCCGGACGACTGGCAGCCGGAAGCGGCGCCGCTCTGACTTGCCCTGCACCGAAGATCTGCGCCCGGACTCGTGCTTTCCGCCCGTCCCAGGCGGCGATCTGCTACCGCCGCACCGGAGCGGTCAAGAGGGTCGGCGCCAACGACGATGCCAGTCTCCTCCCACGGCTCGTACACCGCTGCTAAGGGGACTCCCCGTCCTTTCGCAGCGGCCGGATCAAGCCCTCCTGGGCCACCGTGCAGACCAGCTTCCCGTCCTGGAAGAGCCTGGCCGTCGACAACCCCAGCGCCGCGGAGGCCGAGGGCGAGACCTGATCGAACAGGAGCCACTCATCCGCCCGGAACGGTCGGTGGAACCACATGGCATGGTCGATCGAGGTCGCCCGAACGTTCACCCCGATCAGCATCCCGTGCGGCGTGGTGCTCGCCGAGAGCAGCGTCAGGTCGCTGGCGTACGCGAGCGCGGACTGGTGTTGGCGCGGATCGTCGCGGAGCGGCCCGCTGGTGCGGATCCAGACCCGCGCCCGGGCGGGACGCTCGGGGTCGATCAGCGACCCGCCGGGCCGGGAGTCGCCGATGTAGCGCACGTCCAGCGCCCCCCACTCCCGATCCCACTCCCCCGCGGAGCGACCGGAGGCCCGTGAGAGCACGTCGCTCAAGGTCGGACAGTCCGTGGGAGCCGGCACGTCCTCGGGCGGAAGATCGGCATGTTCGACCCCCTGCTCCGGCAGGTGGAACGACGAGGACAGGAAGAAGATGACCGAGCCACCCTGCCGAGCCACGGCCCGCCGCGCCGAGAACGAGCGCCCGTCGCGAATGGTCTCCACCTCGTAGACGATCGGCAGGTCGGTGCGCCCTGGACGAATGAAGTACGCGTGCATCGAGTGCAGCCCGCGGTCATCAGACACCGTGCGGCTGGACGCGACCAGGGCCTGGGCCAGAACTTGTCCGCCGAACACCCGTTGCAGGGTCGTCCTCGGTTGCCGTGCCCGGAACAGGCCGACCTCGATCTCCTCAAGGTCCAGCAGGTCGACGAGTTCGGTCACCGATTGGGGCATCCTCCGACCCTATCGAGCCGGGTGTTCTCTCGATGGAGGCAGGCCCCGCCGGCCGGAGCCACGCCGGCAGACCTACTCCTCGCTGCGATTCCGTTCGGCCAAGAATCGTTCGAACTCGGCGCCGATTTCGTCCGCACTCGGCACCTGCTGGCTGCTGTCGGCCGCGATCGCGTCGTACTGCTGCTCCAGGGTCGCGACGAGCTCCTGCACCTCGGTCGACTGCGCCATCTCGGAGTTGATGTCAGCCAGGTTGGACGTCGAAGCCTGTTCCAGCGGTTCCAGCGGGACCGCGAGTCCGGTCGCCTGGCTGAGCAGGCGGGTCAGGGCCAGCGCCGCCTCCGGGAAGGTCGCTTGGGCCAAGTAGTGCGGCACGTGAGCGGCGAATCCCATCGCCTTGCGATCGCGAAGACCCAGCCGGTACTCCAGCAACCCGGCGAAGCTCGCTGGCACCTCGACCCGGTCGATCCAGCTGCGGTAGCTCTGCACCAACTCGGGGTCGGTCGCATGGGCGGTCGCCGTGATGGGCCGGGTGTGCGGCACGGCCATCGGGATCCCGTGCAGGCTAACCACGAGTCGGGCATCGAGCTGTTCGATCAGACCCATCAAGGCCGCGGCCAGCCGCTCCCACTGCACGTCGGGTTCAGGGCCGCTGAGCAGCAGGAACACCTCGCCGTGGCCGTCGATCATCTTGTGCAGGCGGAGCTGCAGGTCGGCGTAGGACTTCCACTGGTTGGTGTCGAAGATCATCGCCGGCCGCCGGCTGCGGTAGTCGTGCAGCTGGTCGTGGTCGAACTCGGCCAGCACTTCCGACTCCAGCTGCTCGAGCAGATGCGCCGACAGCAGCCGGCCCGCTTGACCGGCATCGACGAAACCGTCGAGCTGGTGCACCAGGACCGGACGGTGGCCCTGCAGACCGGAGAGCACGTCGGGATGCAGGCTATAGAGCAGCCGTGGATCCATCATGACTACAACCTACCCAGGGTCGGCGGCCGTGCCGCGCAGATCGGGGGCGCCGAGTCGGTGGCGGGCCTGGGCGATCGCCGTCAGCACCCGCTTCTCTGACACCGACACCTTGGTTCGCAGTCCCTGGGCGAACACGCTGACGCGCAGTTCCTCCAGCAGCCAGCCGATCCCGTCGAGGTCGTCTGGCAGCGGCCCCGGCGGGGCGAGATCGCAGGCGGCGGCGTACGCGTCCTCGCAGCGCATCATCACCCCCGCTCCCCGGGCGTCGCGGCCAGGTGTGCTGAGCAGGGTCGCGATCCGCTGTTCCACGGCACCGAGGAAGCGGGGCAAATCAACCAGGTGCTCGTACGCCGTCGCCGAGACGAAACCGGCGAAGACCAGGTTGCCGGTCTGCTCGGCGATGTCCTCGGCGGCGGCCGCGCTCACCGCCGAAGCGCGGGGCAAGATCTCGAGCACCCGCTGGCGGGCCGCCAGCGTCTTCGCCACCACACCGACGACCGCCAGCATCAGGTCGGCGTTGTCGACGCGGACCGTCTCGCACAGCCGCCGAAACGACGCCTCGTCCCGGGTCTGCTGGCCTCCGGCTCGGGCGATCAGCTCCCCGACCGAGGCGAGGCGGGCGTCGGCGAGCAGGGCCGGGACGGAGGCGTACGGGCTGATGCCGAGGGCCAGCTTGTCGGTGTTGCCGAGGTGGGAGATGACCCACCTGGTCGGATCGGGGGTATTCAGCTGGACCAGCCGCCGCAGCCCCCAGCGGTGGGACCGCCGCTGCCGCTCCCGGTTCTCGGCGACGATCAACCCGACGCTGGTGCCCTCGTCGACCAGCGCGGGATAGCCCACCACGACATGTCCCGCGCGATGCAACTCAACGGTCGGTTCGATAGCGCCGAAAACCCAGTCGGTCGCTCCGGATCGAGCATGATCGGCGGCCGCTGCGGTCAGGGTCTGCCGAACCTGTGGGGCGAGCTGCCGGGCGAGCGCGGGGAGGTCCTTGCCGACCGCCAGCTCCTCGCCGCCAGCGGTGACCACGAACGTGATCCGCAGGTGGTCCGGCACCCGTTCCAGATCCAGCTGTGCGGGCTCCACCGACTCCCCGGTGAACCGCCGCACCGCTCGGGTCAAAGCCCGGGGCAGCGACTCCGCACCGTCGGACGGATGGTCGGCGAGCCAGCGCAGCGCACGGGCGGCGTACTCGGGGGCCGGCACCAGCTTGGTCCGTACCGCCTTCGGCAGCGCCCGGATCATCTCGGTGGCGAGCTCGGACCGCATCCCCGGCACCTGCCAGCTGAACGGCACCTCGTCAATCTGATTGAGGACCGCCACCGGAACCTCGACGCTGACCCCGTCGCGGGCATCACCGGGGGAAAACCGGTAGCTCACCGCCAGGTCGTGCTCCCCCACCGGCCAGTGGTCGGGGAAGGCTTCGCCACCGCCGGTCGGGTCCGCGACCACCAGGTCGTCCATGGTCAGGGTCAGCAGGTCCGGTCGCTGCCCCCGGGTCACCTTCCACCAGCGATCGAAGTGAGCCCCCGAGACGACCTCGGGCGGCACCCGAGCGTCGTAGAAGTCGAAGATGGCCTGGTCGTCGACCACCAGATCACGGCGTCGGGTGCGTTCCTCCAACTTGGCGGCTTCGGCTCGCAGCCGTTGATTGGCTTCGAAGAAGCGGTGTCTGGTCCGCCACTTCCCCTCGACCAAGGCCGAACGGAGGAAGAGTTCACGGGCCTCGAACGGATTGATCTTGGCGTACGTCACCCGGCGGCGCGCGACGATCGGCACCCCGAACAAGCTGACCGTCTCGTACGCCAGCACGGCGGCCTGGCGAGTGGACCAGTGCGGCTCGGCGTAGCTGCGCTTGAGCAGGTGCGCTCCGACCTCCTCGATCTGTGCCGCGGTCACCGGTGCGACGGTCCGGGCCCACAGCCGGGTCGTCTCCACGACCTCGGCCGCCATCACCAGCGGCGGCTGAGTCTTGGCCAGCGCCGATCCCGGATTGATCGCGAACCGGGTGCCGCGGGCCCCGAGGTACTCCCGCAGCGGCGCTCGACCGCGCCGCTTGCCGCCGCGGACCGGTTTCTCCTGGCTGATGTCGGCCAAGCCGACGTGGGAGAGTAACCCGGTCAGCACCGCGGTGTGCACCCGATCAGTCGGTGCGGGGGCGGAGTTGCGCCGCAGCTTGAGGTCACCGGCGATGTCGCGGAGTTGGCCGTGCAGGTCCTGCCACTCCCGGATCCGCAGGAAGTGCAGAAACTCCTCCCGGCACATCCGGCGAAACCCGTTCCCGGACCGTGCCCGCTGCTGGCCCCGCAGGTAGTCCCACAATCGCAGGTACGCGAGTACGTCGCTGCCGTCGGGGGCGGGCGCGGACGGCACGTCCTCGGGGTCGTGGGTAGCGGTGCCAACCTCCGGCGCGGGCATCGGCGCCCAGAACCGTCGATGCAGGGCCTCGGCGGCGTCCCGGTGCTCGGCTGGCCTCTCCCGCGGGTCTTGGATGGACAGACCTGCGACGATCACCGTCACCTCGGCCAGGCAGCCGAACCGCTCGCCGGCCAGCAGCATCCGACCCATCCGTGGATCGACCGGGATCTGGGCGAGGCGGCGGCCGATCCCGGTCAGCCGGGGCCGCTCCCCCAGTCCGGACGACAGCGCGCCGAGTTCGATCAGCAGTCGCAGACCGTCGTTGATCTGACTGTTGTCGGGCGCCTCCACGAACGGAAAGGTGCCGATCGCGCCGAGGTCGGCCGCGGTCATCCGCAGGATCACCGAGGCCAGGTTGGTCCGCAGGATCTCCGGTTCGGTGAACTCCGGGCGGCTGTCGAAGTCCTCTTCGTCGTATAACCGGATGCAGACCCCGGGAGCCACCCGGCCGCAGCGACCGGCGCGCTGGTCGGCGGAGGCTCGAGAGATCGGCTCGATCGGTAGCCGCTGCACCTTGGTCCGGGCCGAGTAGCGGGAGATCCGGGCGGTGCCCGGGTCGATGACATAGCGGATGCCAGGCACGGTGAGGGAGGTCTCGGCCACGTTGGTGGCCAACACGATGCGTCGTCCCGGGTGGGCGCTGAACACCCGGTGCTGCTCGGCGGCGGACAATCGCGCGTACAGCGGCAGCACCTCGGTGGACCGCAGGTTCATCGCCGTGATCGCGTCGGCGCCGTCGCGGATCTCCCGCTCGCCGGAGCAGAAGACCAAGATGTCACCGTCGCCCACCGCGGTCAGCTCCGTGATGGCCGCGCAGATGCCGCCGATCTGGTCGCTCTCACCGTCGGCCAGCAGCGGTCGGTAGCGGATCTGAACCGGGTAGGTCCGGCCCGACACCTCCACGATCGGGGCGCTCGACCCGTCGGCGTCGGCGAAGTGGGCCGCAAAGCGCTCGGTGTCGATGGTGGCGGAGGTGACGATGATCTTGAGATCGGGTCGTCGCGGCAGCAGGACCTTCAGGTAGCCGAGCAGGAAGTCGATATTGAGGCTGCGCTCGTGGGCCTCGTCGATAATGATCGTGTCGTAGCGACGCAGATCACGATCATGGCCGATCTCGGCCAGCAGCACCCCGTCGGTCATCACCTTGACCCGGGTGGCCGCGGACGCCTGGCGGGTGAACCGGACCTGATAGCCGACCAGCTGCCCGAGTGGGGTCTCCAGCTCCTCGGCCACCCGCTCGGCCACGCTGCGAGCGGCGATCCGTCGCGGCTGAGTATGGCCAATCGCTTTCCGGCCCAACTCCAGGCAAATCTTGGGCAGCTGGGTGGTCTTGCCCGAGCCGGTCTCGCCGGCGATCACCACCACCTGGTGGTCGGCGATGGTCTGGGCGATCTCGTGCCGGCAGGCGCTGATCGGCAGCCCGGGATCGTAGCTGATCGGTCGGTCCAGTCCGGCGACCGTGGAAAGAACAGCCGTGGGAGGAACAGGCGGACCGGACACCCGCCGATGCTAGCCGGACCAACGCCTCAGCGCGGGACCAACTGGCGACCGCTCAGGTGCTCGATCGGCACCTCGACATACAGCGTCCGCGGGCCTTCTGCCCACGGATCGGGACCGCCTCCCCGCAGCTCAGACAGCTCCTCCTCGCTGAGCAGTCGCGCCGTCCCGCCGACGACCACGCTCCAACCTGCCTCCAAGAAGTCATCGATGTCGTCGACCTCGAAGGCCACCGGGTGGCCCACCGCATGGGCGGCCAGGCCATGCGCCAGCGTCCGGAAGATCACCCGCTCATCGGTCAGGGTGAAGTTCATCGGGATGATCATCGGGGCACCGTCGTGGACCATCGCCAGTCGTCCCACCTTCTTGGCGGCCAGCAACCGCAGGGACTCGGCACGGTCCAGTTCGACGATCCTCGCCCCGTGCGACATGGCCAACCAGTAGTCCTCATGTGCGCTCATCGCTGATTCCTCTCCTCGAAGCTGCCTGCCCCTAGTCTGTCGAACCCCGGCGTGCCGTCACCAGGGACCCCAAGGCCCCCCGAGCGCGGGACTAAGGTCCCGCGGCCGACCCAGCGACGTGCCGATCAGCTACCGCGCTCAGCCCGGGAGCGGAACCTCCCAGAGGAATCGGGTGCCGCCCTCGGTCCGGCGTACCGCCTCGGCCCGGCCACCGGCGTAGGCAGCGCGGACACCAGCGTTGCGCAGTCCGTTCCCCGAACCCCATCCCTCACCGATGCCCACGCCGTTGTCATCGACCTGGACCCGTAGCTGGTGTGTTCGGGAATCTGCGGTGACGGTGAGGGAGACCCGCGACGCCTGGGCGTGCTTGGCCACGTTCGTCAACGACTCGCGGACTACAGCCAGCACGTCGGAGCGGAGGTCTCGCGGGACCAGGCTGTCCAGTGGTCCGACGAACGTGACCCGCGGGTCGGAGCCGAGCATCTCGGAAGTGTCGGCCACCACCCCGAACAGCTCGGTCCGCAGACTGCGGTCCTCGCCACTCTCGCCGTGCTGCAGGGAGAAGACTGTGCTGCGCATGTCGGCGATCGTGGCGTCCAGATCGTCGATGTAGCCGATTACCCGGTCCTCCAGAGCCTGGTCGTCCAGCCGACGGACCGTGCTCTGCAGCCCCAGGCCGACCGCGAAGATGCGCTGGATCACGTGATCGTGGAGGTCCCGCGCGATCCGCTCCCGGTCGCTGTAGACCGCCAGCCGGCGCCGGTTGTGCTCGTTGCGGGCGTGGTCGATAGCCAGTGACACGTGGCTGGCGAAAGCCCGGGCCATCGCGATCTCGTCGTCGCCGAAGGGCTCGTCGCGGTGCAGCGCGATCACGCCGAGCGGCTGGTCGTGCACCTGGCAGGTCACCAACAGCAGGAAACCGTCAGGCAACCCGTACGCCACCAGATCCGGACCGCTCAGCTGGCGCGCTGCCGGCTGTGGCACCAGGACGGCGCCTCGTAGGGCTCGTGCCTCACCGGCCACCACGTCCACCACGAAAGGCGCGACGGTGCTGACCGGCCCGGCGGTGGATTCCGCTGCGTCACGAGCGCCGGGCAACGCGACCGCGACTCCGCGGCAACGGCCCGCTGTGAGCGCCGCGTCAGCGATAAGCCGG
>JAKDLH010000463.1 GCA_030452945.1 Microlunatus sp.
CCTAGCCAGAAACCACTTCACCCCGAAACCCACCAGAGGTGAGCCAAGTCAGGTCGATGTCGTCCAACTACCCGTTCCCGCTGTCTACTGCGACGTGGTGTTCACCGAGCAACAGTGGGTGCGTGCCCTAACGCGCGATAAGGACGACAAGCTCGATGAGCGTTTCGACACCAAGCTGATCTTCGAACCCGAGCAGTTGGTCGAGGTGCTGGTCGCCGCGAGCCTGTGACTGCGAAGGCGATGACCCGATCCGTCGATGGGTGCGACGAGTGATTACGACACCGAGCACGCGGACTGGTTCATACGGATTGGCGTCGCCCGCTGGGGCGAATCTCGACGCCCTCTGCGGCCAGCGCTCTTCTCACCGCCTGCTGGCTCACCCCGAAGCGCAGCCCGACTTCCATCAGCGTCAACCCACCCGCGTACAACTCGACCGCTTCGGCGAGGTTGCACTCATCGAGACCGCGCCTACGGATCGGGACCGAGCGGCGGACCAGATGTGCAGCAGCCGTTCGGCGGTGCACGCCGAACTGCTCACCCAGCTCCACCAGCGTCGCGCCCGCCTCGTAGAGGCCCACCAGTTCGTCCACCTGCATCGGGCTCAGAAAGGTTTGAGTCATCCCAACTGCGCGCACCATCCGCCCTCGCGAGTCCACCACGGACGTCTCCAGCGGCCTCCGATCCCGTCGGTAGACCCCGCGCGACCTGCGAGAAGCCACCGTTTTCATGGCCGGGCAGGGGTTCTCGAACTCTCTACGGAGGTCCACGGTCAGGTCGGCGTCAACGGGGTGGGGACCGCCACGTCGGTGTGAGTGAAGTCGCTGCCCTTGAAGAGCAGCGGACGGTCAGACGCGATCGCCAGGGCGTATGAGAAGCAGTCTCCGTAGTTCAGCCTCGCCGGCGAACCCGATCCTCGTCCGTAGCGAAGATGCGCCCTTCGGGCGATGGCGACCTGAGTTTCGTCGAACGGCACCACGACCGCCCCGGCGGAAGCGAGGAAGTCGTCGAGCACCTGCTGACGTGCCCCTCCGAGTACGAGCGACGCCTCGACGACCGTTGCTGTGGAGATATGCACGCGGTCCACCGACTCGATCAGGCCGGCCAAAGCCTCAGCCTCGGGCTCCCCCTGCAAGATGGCCACCACAGCCGACGTGTCGAGAATCACCGCGGCAAGCCGTGGTCGTCGTACAGCTCCTCGTCGGAGAGCACAGGTTCGGTCATCGCCCGACTGACAGCACCCAGAGCCAGCAGCCGCTCGGCGGTTCCCTGCCTCGACTCGTGGTGGCGAGCGAGCGCTTCGCGTAGCGCCTCGCGGACCGCGCCGGTGGCCGTCGTATGCCGTTGGGCCGCGAGGGTCATGGCCATCCGACGGACTTCGGGGTCTTTGATGTTCATGGTCGCCATCTCGGAATTCTACCACCGAGGGTAGAACGGGATGGCCTGCCTGAGCGCCACGGCGACAACTGAACTCGGGTGAGGGGGTTGGCGCGCCGCGCGCGGCGGCGCACCAACAAACCTCGTAGGGTTCCTCGCCCATCCGATCTTGATCAGGCGGCAAGCCCGCTTCGCCGCGGCACGCCCTGACGCAGCCCGCGACTACTGGATAGAACTTTAGCCGTTCGTCGGGACTCTGGAGGCCGTTGCGCACACCTGGTGGCCGGGCTCAGAAGCCGACCGCCAGCCCGGCGATTGCGCCGATATCCGCCAGCACCTGACTTGGCGCCCACGGCACGGTAGACCCGGCGGCCCCACGTCGCGCTCGGCAGGAACCCCAGCACAGCTTTAACTGGTTCGG
>JAKDLH010000111.1 GCA_030452945.1 Microlunatus sp.
CGGCCAGGTAGGCGCGGATCAGATCGCCCACGGTCTCAGGGTCGTCGCCCACGGTCAGGTCTCCGTTTCGTCAGAGGTCAGGATAGGGGACGGCGCCCGAACGGGGAGGATTCAGAACGCGAAGTCGGTGTCGCGGAACTCGCGTTCGTTCCGCTCCGCGCTGCCCTGTTCGACCTCTCGCAACTCGACTCGTCGGATCTTTCCGCTGATCGTCTTGGGGAGGGCAGTGAACTCCAGCCGGCGCACCCGCTTGTACGACGCCAGATGTTTCCGGGCGTAGGCCAGGATCGACCGCGCGGTGTCGGCATCTGGGGTGAAACCCCGGGCGAGCACGACGTACGCCTTGGGCACCGCCAACCGGATCTCGTCCGGTGCCGGCACCACCGCCGCCTCGGCCACGGCCGGGTGCTCGATCAGCACCGACTCCAGCTCGAACGGGCTGATCCGGTAGTCGCTGGCCTTGAACACGTCATCCGCCCGTCCCACAAAGGTGAGATAACCGGCCGCGTCTCGGCTCACCACGTCGCCGGTGTGGTAAAGGCCGTCGGCGAACGCGACGGAGTTCAGCTCCTCGTCCGGCACCCCGGCGCGCTCGGCGTAGCCGGTCATCAGCGCGACCGGCCGGGGGTGCAGCGTCAGACACAACTCGCCTTCGTCTTCGCGCTCCTGCTGAGTCGCGGGGTCGATCAGCACCACCTGGTAGCCGGGCAGCGGCCGGCCCATCGACCCTGGCTTGAGCTCCGCACCCGGGGGGTTGCCCACTTGGGCGGTGGTTTCAGTCTGCCCGTACCCGTCGCGTACCGTGAGTCCCCAGGCGGCCCGGACCTGCTCGATGACCTCCGGGTTCAACGGCTCACCGGCCGACAGCACCTCACGTAGCGCCGTCCGGGCGGCCGCCAGATCGCTCTGCACCAGCATCCGCCACACCGTCGGGGGTGCGCAGAAGGTGGTCACCTGAGCCCGCTCCAGCACGGCCAACAGCTCGGCGGCATCGAAGCGGCCGTAGTTGAACACCAACACCGTCGCACCGGCCAGCCAGGGTGTGAATACGTTGCTCCAGGCGTGCTTGGCCCATCCGGGGGAGGAGATGTTGAGGTGGATGTCACCGGGCCGCAGTCCCATCCAGTACATCGTCGACAGGTGCCCGACGGGGTAGGAGACGTGGGTGTGCTGCACCAGCTTGGGCAAGGCGGTGGTGCCGGAGGTGAAGTAGAGCAGGATCTCCTCGCCCGCCTTGCTGGCGCCCGGGAGGTGCGGGTCGGCGCCGCGAAACTCCTCCGCCTGCCGGTAGTCGACCCAGCCGCGCGGCAGCGGCGTAGCGTCACCGCAGCCGACCGCGACCTTGCCCAGCTCAAGCTCCAGATGGGTGAACCGGTCGGCCTCGTCGCCGGCGGCGACCAGCAGCCGGGCCTCGCCCCGGTCGACCCGGTCCACCAGGTCTCCGGCCGAAAGCTGCGGGGTGGCCGGGATGATCACCGCGCCCAGCCGGATCGCGCCCAGTGTCAGCTCCCACAGCGGCACGCAGTTGCCCAGCACCATCAGCAGCCGATCACCCCGTCTCAGCCCGAGTGAGAAGAGCAGATGAGCCGCGGCCACCGAGCGGGCCGCGAGTTCGGCAAAAGTCAGCTTCGTCTCTTCGGCGCCGTCGATCACCCACAGGGCCACGCCGTCGGGATCCTCCTCGGCGAGTCCGTCGAACCAGTCGGTCGCGAAGTTGTAGACCGGCAACTGCGGCCATCGGAATCCCGCTACCGCGACGTCGTGATCGATGCGGTGCTGCAACAAGAAGTCGCGGGCGGTGCGGACGTGATGGTTCAACGGCATCGTCGAAGTCCTCCGGATCGGGGTGGATCGATGGCTGGTCGGCCCAAGCTCAGTGGTTGACCAGGAATGAACGGTCCGGGTCGTGGCGTCCCTCGATCAGCCGTACGGTCCCCGACCGTGAGCGCATCGACAGCGAATAGGTGATGATCTGGTGCGACTGGAACCGGACGCCGCGGAGGAGGGCGCCGTCGGTGACTCCGGTCGCGGCGAAGAAGACGTTGTCGCCGGCCACCAGGTCGGTGGTGGTGAGCACCCGATCCATATCGAAGCCCGCGTCCAGGATGGCTCGCTTCTCCGTCTCGTCCCGGGCGACCAGGCGGCCGATCAGCTCTCCGCCCAGACAGCGCAGGGCGCAACCGGCCAGCACGCCTTCTGGGGTGCCGCCGACGCCGACCAGCATGTCCACTCCCGTCCCCGGGGTGACCGCCATGATCGCGCCGGCCACGTCGCCGTCCAGCAGGAACCGGATCCGGGCCCCGGCCCGCCGGATGTCGGCGACGAGGGGCTCGTGTCGCGGCCGGTCCAGCACGGCCACGGTCAGCTCCGAGATCGACCGGTCGGTGGCCCGGGCGATCCGGTCCAACGTGTCGCCGATGGGAGCGTCCAGATCGATCTCGCCGGCGACCTGACCCGGCACGACCAGCTTCTGCATGTAGACCGCAGGACCAGGGTTGAACATGGTGCCCCGCGGTGAGACACCGAGCACGCTGACCGCGTCGGGCAGGCTTTTGGCGGTCAGGGTCGTGCCATCAACCGGATCGACCGCGATGTCCCACTCCGGGCCGGAGCCGTCGCCGACCCGTTCGCCGTTGTAGAGCATCGGGGCCTCGTCCTTCTCGCCCTCACCGATGACCACCACCCCGTTCATCCGCACCGAACCCAACACGGGCCGCATCGCGTCGACGGCGGCCGCGTCGACCGCGTTCTTGTCCCCGAAGCCCAGCAGCCGGGAGCCGTTGATGGCGGCGGCCTCGGTCGCGCGGACCAGTTCCAGGGCGAGGTTGCGGTCGGGGTCGGGGCTGACTTGGGGAGACTCGGTGGTGGTCATGGGTGGGACTTCCTCTCCTCGCACGTGCGTACCAGCGTGGTCAGGCTGGTACGTGGGTCTGGTCGATCGGGTCTGGGGGCAGCCTTGCACATCTCACCCCGAGCCCGGGGCCGTAGTCTGACCCTCGTGCCCGTGAGCGTCGTCAACCCTCCCGGCTACCCGACCGAGTGGGAGGCAGATGTCCTGCTCGCCGACGGAGGCGTGGCCAGGCTGCGCCCGATCCGCCCGGATGACGCGGAGCTCTTGGTCGATTTCTACGACCGGGTTTCCCCGGAGTCGAAGTACCTGCGATTCTTCGCGCCCTACCCGCGGCTGAGCAAGAAAGACGTCGCCCGCTTCACCCAGGTCGACTACATCGACCGGGTCGCCTTCATCCTCACCCTCGGCGAGCGAATGATCGGCGTCGGTCGCTACGACCGGATCGAGAACGATCAGGCGGAGGTCGCCTTCCTGGTCGAGGACGCCCATCAGGGCCGCGGGATCGCGCAACTGCTGTTGGAGCACCTGGCCGACGCCGCCCGGGAGCGCGGCATCACCGAGTTCGTCGCGGAGGTGCTGCCGCAGAACCGGCGGATGGCCCAGGTGTTCGCCGACGCCGGTTACCGCGTGCATCAAGGCTACGACGAGGGTGTGCTGATGGTGGACTTCCCCATCTGGCCCACCGACACCTCGGTCGGGGTGATGGAGCGGCGTGAGCACCGGGCCGAGAGCCGTTCGATCAGTCGCCTGCTGTCGCCGGAGCGGATGGTGCTGCTGGGTCCTGGGGCCCGGGTCCAGGACCTGGCGGCCGCCACCGTCAGCGGTGGGTTCGGCGGCGAGGTGATCGCGGTCAGCACCGACGACTGCCCCGTGCCCGGCGTGCCCAGCGCGAGCTCGGTCGCCACCGTGGCCGGCACCATCGATCTGGCTGTGGTCTCGGTGCCGACGTCGCAGCTGGGGGCGGTGGTGATCGACGCGGCCCACAAGGGGGTGCACGGCCTGGTGGTGCTCACTGGGGGCGGCGACGGCCGCGGCGACAACCGGACGGTGGTCAACCTCGCGCGGGCGTACGGGGTGCGTGCCATCGGCCCGGACGCTCTCGGCCTGATCAACACCGACGCCGGCGTCAGGCTGAACGCCAGCCCCGCGCCGATGCCGCGGTCGGGGGTGGTCGGTCTGTTCTGTCAGTCGGCGGCCGTCGGGGTCTCGCTGCTCAACTACGCGAACAGCCAGGACTTAGGGCTGTCGTCGTTTCTCAGCACCGGCGACTTCGCCGATGTCACCGGCAACGACGTGCTGCAGTACTGGGAGGACGACGACCGCACGGCGGTCTGCGTGCTGGCGTTGGACTCGATCGGCAATCCGCGCAAGTTCTCCCGGATCGTGCGGCGACTGACCCGGCGCAAACCAGTCGTGGTCTTCTCCCCGGGCCGGGCCGACCGGAGCGACCACCACGGCGTACGGGGCGGACTCGGCCACGCCCCGGAGGCGGCCGTGGACGCGATGTTCAGTCAGAACGGGGTGATCGTGGTCCACCGGCGTCAGGCGCTGTTCGACATCGCCCGGATCTGCGCGCGCCAGCCGCTGCCCGGCGGGCGTCGGGTTCAGCTGGTCACCAACTCGGCGACTCTGGCCCGGCAGATGGCGGTGACCGCCGCCGCGGCTGGGCTGTTGTTGAAACCGGAGCCGCTGATCCTGCCGACCGACGCCGACGCCAACGCTTTGGCTGGAGCCGCGAGCCGGGCCCTGTCCGACGAGCGCTGTGACTCGGTGGTCTGTACGGCCGTCTCGCCGTACGACCGCGACGACAGGGTCCGCGACGCGCTGGAGGATCTGGCCGCGCACGCCGGCAAGCCGCTCATCGGTGTGCTGCTGGACTTTCGCGGTCCGCCGCCGGCCTCGGCCGAGCCGGACGGCATGGGGAAGCTGGCGGCGTTCGACTCCCCAGGCGATGCGATCCGCGCTCTGGGAGCGGTGACTGAGCACGCCGCCTGGCGGTCCCGGGACCCGGGTGCGGTGCCACTGCTGGACATCGACGAGGCCCAGGGCAAACGCCTGGTCAACCGGGTCCTGGCCCAGGAACCGTCCGGGCGGGCGCTGACTGAGGACGAGGCGGCCCAGCTGCTCGGCGCGTACGGCATCGAGATGGTCGCCCAGACCGCGGCCCACAGCCTGGACGAGGCGATCGCGATCGGCGACACGCTCGGCTGGGACGTGGTGTTGAAGGCGTCGTCGCCGGCGCTGCGGTCTCGTCCAGACCAAGCCACGGTCTACCGCAACATCGACAACGCCGAGGAGATGACCGACGCCTGGCAGGACCTGACCGCGGTGGTCTCGGGTCTCGGCTTCGACTCCGAGCAGGTGGTGCCCGCCGCCGCGCCGGTGGTGCAGAAGATGGCTCCGCCGGGGGTGGCCGTGGTCGTCGCCTCAGGAGAGGATGCGGCGTTCGGTCCGGTCGTCTCCCTCGGGCTGGACGGACTGGCCAGCGAGCTGCTCGGTGACGTGGTCCACCGGGTGCCGCCGCTGACCACCGTCGACGCCGCCCAGATGGTCCGAAGCCTGAAGGCGGCTCCGCTGCTGTTCGGCTCCGACGGCGCGCCGGGAGTGCAGGTGGCCGCGGTTGAAGACCTGCTGCACCGGGTCGCTCAGCTCAGCGACGACGTGCCGCAGCTGGCCTCGCTCGCCCTCCGTCCCTGTGTGGCCTCACTTAGTGGTGTGGCGGTGCTGGGTGCGAGCGTGCACCTGGCCCCCACCGGCGACCAGCGCGACCCGATGGCGCGGGTGCTGTGAGCCGATGAGTCCGGTGCCGCGCCGACGCCGATGGCGCGTGGCAGGATGGTCGGCCATGAGAACCGACGCCGTCCGGCGGGATCTGAGGTCGGAGATCGAAGCCCAGGGCTACTTCCCGGACTTGGTCGAGGACACCGTCACGCTGGCTCTGGAAGCCGAAGACCTGGTCGACTTTGTCGTTCACCACGAGCCGACCTTCAGTCATGACGAGATCCACCGGCACGTCACGGTGCTGGCGTTGACGCCAACCCGCCTGATCGTCGGCCACACCGACGACCAGCCGGCCGAGCCGCCGAATACCGGGTCCTATGCCGCGTCCTCGACCGAGTCCGTGCCGTTGGGCACCATCGGCACTGTGACCCTCACCCGGGTGGTCGCCGACCCGGAGACCTTCCGCAGCGGGTCGACGCAGGCCGATGAGAGCTGGCTGTCGGTCGGCTGGGGCGCGATGCGGCGGATCGAGCTGGAGACCGCCAGCTGCGCCGATCCCGAGTGCGAGGCCGATCACGGCTACACCGGATCCTTGGCCGGAGACGATCTGACCGTGCGGATGAGCGCAGCCATCGACGGGGCAGATCGGGTCAACCGACTGGTGAGGTTCGCCACGACCCTGCAACGCGTCACCGCCCGGTGATCACCCCGGCGTACGGGGCGTCGACCATCGCGGATCTGATGCCCAGCCTCGGCGCGCACCTGGGGGTTCCCGGCTGCGACCACGACGTGCTGGGACTGCCCACCGCGGACCGGTACGTGGTCGTGCTGGTCGACGGGCTGGGCTGGCACCTGGTTCGCGGCGCCATCGCCGAGGCGCCCTACCTGGCCTCCCTGCTCGGTGACGGCCGGCCGATCACCGCCGGCGTGCCGAGCACCACCGTGACCAGCCTGGCCAGCCTGGGTACCGGGCTGCCGCCCGGCCAGCACGGCATGACCGGCTACACCTCCCGGGTTCCCTCGACCGGCGAGATCCTGAACGCGTTGACCTGGAAATCGGACCTGCTGGCGCGGGCGTACCAGCCCAAACCGACGTTCTTCGAAAGCGCGGTCGCGGCCGGGGTAGCCGTCACTTCGGTCGCGCTGGAGCGGTTCGAGTTCAGCGGGCTGACCGAAGCCGGTCTGCGCGGACCGGATTTCGTCGGCTTCACCGACGAGCAGGCCGAGGAACGGCGGATCGCCCTCACCGTGGCGGCTGCGGCCCGGGGATCTCGCAGTCTGGTGTACGCCTACGAGCGGGCGCTGGACCACACCGGGCACATCGACGGGTGCGGCTCGGCGGCTTGGCTGCAGACCCTGATCAGGATCGACGCCATGATCGAGCGGCTGCGTGACGCCCTGCCGGCAGACGTCCGGTTGATCGTGACCGGCGACCACGGCATGGTCGATGTGCCCGGCCGGCACCAGATCATCGCCGAGGACTCATCGGAGCTGATGGCCGGTGTGGACGCGTTGGCCGGCGAAGGCCGGTTCCGCCAGCTTTATGTCGACCGGGAGGCCCCGGCGGCGGTGGCGGCGCGCTGGTCGGATCGACTCGGGGAGCTGGCGTGGGTCCGCACCCGGGACGAGGCGATTGACGACGGCTGGTTCTCCGCCGTCGATCCCGACCTGGTCGAGCGGTGGGGCCATGTGCTGGTCGCGATGCGGTCGGACTGGGCGGTGATGACCCGGCAGTTTCCGCGCGAGCTCACGCTGGTCGGCATGCACGGTTCGCTGACCTCGGCCGAGATGACGGTCCCGCTCTTTGCGGACTGAGCGGTCAGTGCGGTCTAGTGCCGATGGACGCCGGTGGCTTCGGTGGCGAACTGCTCCACGAACGAGCGCACCGCGGACCAGTCGGTGTAGGTGAAGTCGCGGGTGGTGTCGGTGCCCAACCCCTTGTCCCGGGCGACCTGCTTCATCAGCTGACGCTTGACGAACCCGTACGCGGTGTAGCGGAGGGCGCCAGCCACGGCCAGCGTGTCGGCGGGCCGCCATCCGGTGGCGGCGCAGAAATCCTCGATGTAGCCGGCCGCCTTGGCCGCGTCGCCCTGCGCGGAGAGGCTGACCGAGAAGAACGCGGACGGTACCGCCTGCAGGACCGACAGATTGTTCCGGACGAACTCCACCACGTAAGGCGCGTGCTGGTTGACGTGGATCGAGGCGCCGACCAGGACGGCATCGGCCGCGTCGAGCCCGCCCTGGCCCCCGTCGCCGCCATCGCGCAAGTCGACGATCGGGGCGCGATGGCCCAGATCGGAGAAGACGCGCGAGATGTACTCGGCGATGACTGCGGTCTGTCCGTCGGTTGTTCCGTAGCAGATGGTGATGGTCGACACGACTACCAGTCTCACCACGACGATGGGCGCGGCGGAGAGGCGAAGGTCCTGTCCGACAGCCGATCTCCAGGTGAAACGGGCTAGCTCTGGGGCATGATCCCCAGCTCTGGGGCATGATCCTGGGCACCGCAATGAGGGACCGAGAGTATGGTGAAACAGTCTGTTCGGGAGAGGACGGCGGCTGATGAAGTTCCTACACACCTGGCAGTTTCCCACCGGCCTGGCCTTTTTGCTCGGAGCTGGATCCTTCACCTTGGATGGCGCCGGGGCCCATTGGATGTGGCGGGAAACGCCCGCCGTCGCGGGCATTTTTCTGCTAATTTCTCTCATCTGCTGGGTGCTGCTAACACGGCGGGTCGCGGCTCATCGTTCGCACGGCGGGGCGTGAGCCAGAGAAAGTTCGAGGAACTGCGCGGCCGTGGCTCAGTTCGACGACCGGCGTGCGCTAGCCCAGTTCGGTCAGGACACCGGAGATGTACCCGGCGATGTCGGTTGAATCGGAGAGGCGAGCGTCTCGTCCAAGCGAGCGCCTACCCCGAAGGGTTCCTACCCCGGCAGCGAGACGACAGCCAGTCCGGTACCTCGGCTGGCGGGCGGCCCATCACCGCAGGCTACGTCGGTCGGGTGGGCCTGAGGTGACACCATGCCCCGGTGGCGGAGTTCGTGTTCTTCACCGGTCCGATGGACTGCGGCAAGTCGACGTTGGCGCTCCAGTTCGACTACACGCAGTCGGTCGGCGGTCGTCGGGGCCGGTTGTTCACCAGCCGAGACCGGGCGGGTGTGGCCACCATCTCCTCCCGTCTCGGCTTGGCCCGCCCCGCCGTCGAGGTCGTTTCCGGGTTCGACTTCTGGTCCTACCTGCTCACCGAGTTGACCGCCGGTGAGCGAATCGACTACCTGGTCTGCGACGAGACTCAGTTCTACGACCCCGAACAGATCGACCAGCTGGCCCGGATCGTCGACGAGCTCGGGGTCGACGTGTTCGCCGTCGGCATCCTGACCGACTTCCGCACCCTGCTGTTTCCCGGTTCCCGGCGGCTGGTCGAGCTGGCCGACCGGATGGAGACGTTGCAGGTACGGTCGCTGTGCTGGTGTGGGAAGCGAGCCACCCACAATGCCCGGACCGTCGACGGTCGGATGGTCACCGAGGGTGCCCAGGTGGTCGTGGGCAACACCGCCGAGACCGAGGAGGCGTTCGTGGCCGAGCCGGTCGCGGCGTACGAGGTGCTGTGCCGGGACCACCATCGACGCCGGCTCACCCGGGCGGCGGCGCAGGCCCACAGCGCGGATCCACTGCCATTCGAATCCAACGAGGAGAAGCGGTGAACCCACTGATCACCACCGACGAGCTGGCGGCGGAGCTAGCCGCCGGATCGAAGCTGGTTCTGGCCGACGTCCGGTGGTCCCTCGGCGGGCCGCCGGGTCGGCCGGCGTTCGAGGCCGGTCACCTGCCGAACGCCGGGTTCGTGGACCTGGAGACCGAATTGACCACGCACGCCACGACGGGTGGACGGCACCCGCTGCCGGATCCGTC
>JAKDLH010000464.1 GCA_030452945.1 Microlunatus sp.
GAACTGAGGCCCGTCTCCGGCGAGCGCGGGAGGGGGGTGGGCGGGTTCGTCCGAGACCTGCACCGTGCGATCGGCGACATGGCACACCATCCGGTGCTGGCCCGGTTCATCCTGCTGAGCGTCGCCGCGTGCGTCGGCATCGCCGCCCCGGAGGCGCTGGCCATCCCTATCGCCGGCAAGACATGGTGGGCCGGCATCCTCATGGCTGCGCCCGTCGCCGGGGCCGTCCTCGGGATCATCCTGATCACCCGGCGCGACGTGGTGTGGCAGAACAGCTCGCTCATCCCACTCGCGATGCTCATGCCGCTTCCGCTCCTCGCCACGACGTTCCATCTGCCGTTCGCTGTGCTGGCTGTGCTGTGGTTCGTCAGCGGCACGCTGCAGGCCTTCATGGTCCCGCTCCAGGCGACGTTCACCCTCGTGACGCCCGAGGCGCTCCGGGGGCGGATCTTCAGCCTCGCCGGCGCGGCGTCCGTCGGTGCCGCCGCCGGGTCCTATCTGGGCGCGGGATGGCTGGCAACGCACACTGGGCCCGAGGCGGCTGTCACAGTCTGCGCCGGCCTCTGCCTCATCCTCGTCGCGCTTCTCGGGCTGCGCTGGCCCGATGTCGTCGTCCGCGAGGCCGTCGACGCGGCGTACGCTCCACCCGCCGCCCGCGCCGCCTGACGCCGCCCGCGGCCGCCCGCGGCCGCCAGCGCGGGCGCCCTGGGCTGAGGCAGCCCTGTTGGCCACGACAACTGTCGTTGATTGCACTTGTCGTGGCTCGAGCGGCCAAATCGCCACGACAAGTGCCGACGAGTGCAGTTCTTGAGGGGAGGAGCCAGCACCGTGCAAGCTCGGCCCCCAAACTACGCTGCGTCTTCGTCGGAGGTCGAACCATTCGCGACCTCTTTCTCGACTCCGCTCCGGACGGGTGGCTTACCCATGCCGTCGCTTCCTCGACTCCGCTCGGCCCCCTGACAGCCCCCAGCCTGCGCTGCGTCTTCGTGAGCGCCGTGCAAGCTCGGGCCCCCAACCTGCGCTGCATCTTCGTCAGAGGTCGAAGTACATCTCGAACAAAGGCCTGAGGTTCCAGTTGCCGTTGACTGTTGGTAGTTCCTGATCGTCGCGTTGGGCGTCGATGGCCATCTCGGGCATCCGACGAGAATCTTGCGGACCATTTGCGGACTGCGCGGCCCTGACTGTCGGGTGGTGCTGGTAAACCCGCTTGTCCAGGAACCTATGGCATCGCTCGACGGACGAGAGACCAGGCGACACCTGACTGGTTCGGATCATCTGGGCGACTCGAGCAGGTGAGTCTCCCAGGCCCAAGCCGCAATCTCGACCCGGTTGCGAACGGCGAGCTTGTTCTGGGTCCTCGCGACGTGGGTCTTGACCGTGCTGAGAGATGAACAGCTCGGCGGCGATCTCGCTGTTGGTGCGACCTGCGGCAATGATGTGGGCGACCTCGAGTTTGCGCTGGCTCAGCGCAGCATGCGACGACGCGGGTGGGGCCGCGTGGTCGGCAAGTGCAGGTGCCGGTCGAGCTGATCGAGGCAGCCGTGATCCGGCATTACACGTCACGGGCTGGTGATCCTCACAGGCGCAGATGTGGGCGTTGCACGACGCGCCCCGAGCAGCTGCGGGCAGCCGTGTTGCTCGGAGCGTTCGCCGGGTTGCGCGACGCCGAGGTCTGCGGGATGCGGGTGGGCGACGTCGACTTCATGCGCGGCATCATCAACCCGGCCGGGCAACACCAGGACTCCTGACATGGAGCGATAGTCCGTGTGGCGTCAGAGCGCGGTCTTGAT
>JAKDLH010000112.1 GCA_030452945.1 Microlunatus sp.
GTGGCAGCGGAAGCCAAGAAGGCTTCCAAGCCGACAGGTCAGGGCACCAAGGACACCGCCCGACGCGTCGAGAGACTGCTCACGCAGGTGTCCCAGCCGGCCCGTGCCGCCCGGCTGTTGCCGGTCGACCAGATCGAGCCCGCGCACGCGAGACTGCTCGCCGAAGACCTCACCGAGGCGGTCGCGGACCTGGCCGGGCTGGCCGCCGCCCTGACCCGCCGATCACGACAGCACACCCCCACAGCACGAGACGGACCCTGCGTTAGCCCACTGAGCTGAGGGACCCCGGAGGGCCCCCAGACCGCGGGGGCGACGAGCGGCTTGAACGACTCGGCAACGCTAGACATCTGATGTGGTCGCGGGGCAACAGAAGCCATCAGGGGGCGGCTGTGACGCGGAAGCGTAGCTGGGTTCCCCAACCAGTGGGGGCACCGTCTCGCTGATCAAGGCGGCTGTCCGGCGCAACTCGGCGCTCAAGATCACGGGTGTGGCACCCTACGGCTCTGGCGTGGAGTTGGCGCCGCTGGCCGGCGAGCTCCACGTCCTAGGTCGGGTGAGAATAGCGGCCTCCACCACCACACTTGGACCTTGCAGGACTTTGTGGACGCCGGCGGCCATGGTCCATGCGCCTTCACCCAGCCGGGCTGGACGCCCAGCTCGTCTTGGAGCGCGGAGTGAAGCGGTATCGACGCAAGGCGTTGCTCGGTTCTCCTCGCCGGGGCGTGCATCTCGATGATCAACTACCAGCGCCGTATCCTGACCCACATCGCGGTCACCCGACCATGATGGTCAGCAGCATGAACGGGCACCACCCCGCTCAAACTCGTAAGAGCCCGTTTGTGAGAGTGGACGGGACCATCTCCATGTGACGATCTGCCTGCCCGTCACACTTGTTGTTGTGAGCGCGAAGAGGACCAAGAGGAGGGCACCTGATGCTTCTGGCCCACCGTCGGACCAGGCCCAAGTGAACCCATCTGCTGAACTTGTTGACGCGGGGTCTTCGCGTCAATGGCCGTCCACCTTCTACGTAACAAGAGCTGAACAACTGGAGCTTGCTCGCGTGGCGATGAGTCCCGAACCGGTACGGGTAGTTGCCTCAATCGTCGACGCGACTCACAGCCACTGGCGCCGACTTAGGCGTCTGATGACTGTCGCCGTCGCCGCGCTCCTGACTGGGTTCGCACTGTTGACGTTTGCCCGCTCCCTTTCCAAGCAGTATGTCGGTCTGGCGCTATTTCTCAGCGCCTTTGTCGCTGTAGTGATCCTCGGCCTGATCGTGATCGGATCACCTCAGCGGGAGGGCGTCGTCATCGACCGACTTCTCATGGCAATCCGTGAGCTGGAGACGCCGGCGGTACGAGATGATCGGATAGCGACAAGACTCGAGGAAGCCGCGTCGGTTCTCTTTGTCCAGTTCAGCGCAGCCCCCTGGCGGAAGCGCGGCCCGTGGCGTTTCAGGCGCCAACGGATGGCCGTGGCTCACCGTGCTGCAGCGGCCGTCACGTCCTACGTCGGACTGCTAGATCGAGAAGACCCCGACTACCAGTTGATCGCTGATGACATGAGGCGGGCCATTTTGCGCGTCGCGGCCGGACGCTGGCGACAAATCGCTGACCTCGACAAAGCACCCGGCGAGCCGTGGGCCCCTACCCGGATGGCGGAACTACGTCAACGGTTCAGATCCGTCTTTCAGCACGACGCGGCTTCTAAAGTTGCTGTCGCACTAATCGGTCTCGCAGGCGCTCTCGTTGCTCTTACAGCCGTCGTACTACGCATGGCGATTGGCGGGTAGTGGACGGGTGGCCTGGCCTGCTGTCCGATCGTGAATAGCACGAGAATCGAACGCACCGGCGGCTGACCGAACCCGTCCGCCGTGTCGAACATCTGCTAGCCGGAATCTTGCGGCGGGGAGTTTCAGCCCTGGGCACGAGTGTGCCGCTAGTCAGCCCTCCGGTCCGGGCGTGGGACGCGCGACTAGCTCGGCGTAGCCATGGAGGCCATCAGTTGAGCGTGTCTGATCGAATATGTAGCGCGCCAGGTGTCGATCACCCACGTCCTTGACGAGCCGACGCATGCTTCTGTCAAGTTTTTTTGGCCCCGGGGTGACGGCTTGATTTGGCCCCGGGTTGAGGGCTTTGGTGAGGGGTTCGGCGGCGTGGCGGATGACGACGGTCAGTGGTGGCCGGTAGTCCTCTGGGAGGCCGAACAGGTCGTGGGAGAACTGGCTGGCGTGGTTGGGGTCGTCGAGCCAGCGGGCGAGTTGAGCGAGCCAGAAGGCGGCGAGTGGACAGGTCCTGTGGTTCCCCCGAGATCGTGGAGGGTTCCTTTAAGCTGCTTCTCGGTTGAGGGCAGCGCTCTCGTAGTCGACGGGTGACTTCATGCCGGCCGCGCTGTGGCGACGCTGGTGGTTGTAGAAGCCGTAGCTCCACTCCATCACAACGGCTTGGGCTTGGCGAGTGTTAGCGAAGTCGTGTCGAGACAAGACTTCCCATTCCAGACTGGAGAAGAACGCCTCGGCGGCAGCATTGTCGAAACATTATCCGGCTAATCGGGCCGGTGGGTGTGGGTTGGCCGGTTAAATGTTCTTCAGTTCTTGGGTGTGGTGAGGCGTCGGAGTTGTTCGTCGTGTCGGCGGACTTTGTCGGCGAGGGCGTCGAGGGTGGCGATCTGGTCGGTGAGGCCGGTGATGGTGCCGGTGTTGGTGCTGCGGTGGCGGTGTTGGTCGATGACGGCGCGGATGGTGGGGTCGCGGTAGAGCGTGCTTCGTCCGAGTCCGGTGAGGTCGGCGACGGCGGCGAAGGTGACGGTGTGTCCTTGCTGGTGGAGCTGGGTGCAGACGCGTTCGACCTGGTTGAGGGTGTGGGCGACAGGAGCAGCACTGACCGCGGGATCCTGAGTCAGGTCACGCCAAAACGGTCGCTCTGCGTGCTGCGTACGCTGTGTGTGGAACGGAGCCGATGGCCGGCAGCACGAGTTGTGGTGCAGGGGCACTCACAGTCCAGGGAATCCCCAGGTCTCGGCTGCATGGCGGAGAGTCTCTCCAAGGCCGGAGAGGTCCTCCACATCTTCAAGCCGGCGCGGCACAGCGCCGGTGGCAAGTACCGCCGCGAAGGCGAGTGCCACGTTGCGCGCTCCTCGCTCACGATCCTCCTGCCCGCGACGATGGCGAGGCGGGACGACGTCGTTGTGGAGAGTGCTCCCGATGTCATCAATACCCCGGGTTAGAAGCCGCGCGAGACCTTGCATCGATAGTTCGTCGAGTGCAGGCAGTAACCGACCGTCGGCAATGACGGTGTCGATAAGGAGCGCCTCACTATGGTATGCCCGCGCTTCACCAGCCCACATCTCGCTGACATCGATGCTGTTCGGATCCCGCCAAACGTTCTCAAGGTAGTCGAGCACGTGAGCGAGTTCGTGGAAGAGCGACATCCCCGCCCACAACGGTGTGTAGGATCTTCGCTGAACGTACACCCGAACGTTTCCGTCACCGTCCTTGTTCGCCTGAAAGGTGGCGTCGGAATTGAGATGAGAGGGCGGGGCGCCGTCTAGGATGATCACCTGCAATTCAGGTCCACCCCGGGGAGCGGACCCCGTCATCCAGGCGATCTGGCGCGAGGCGTCGATCAACCGCTGAACTCGGGCGTAGGCGACTCCGGCTGGTCGGCGAGCAGCGACTGCGCGTTGCACCTCGTTGACACCCTGCTGCAGCACGCGGAGAGTTCGATTCGCACTGACTGCTCCCAACGTTCGCCCTCCTCGCATCCTCGTGTTTGGTGACACGGTAGACGAGACGCTTTCGATGCTGGGCAGCCGTGCAGAGCCCGGTCCTGCCCGCCTCGCGGGCAGGCATCCGGTCCGGGGGCAAGCCCCTTCGCTGCGTCGGCTTGCCTCGAAGCGCTGCGGGCCTGTGACGCCCCCAGCCTCCGTCTTTCAATAGGCTGGAAATGATCATGGATTTGTGGCAATCCGGCTCGGGAGTTGATCTTGAGGTTGGGAGGGCGTGCTGATCGGCCGGCCTGGTGTCCGGTTCTCCCGGGGTCCTGGGGTAGTGGAGGGTCAACGGCTCGGCTGCCGGTCAGATGATGAGGGGTTGGCGGATCTCGTCGAGCCGGATGAACGCGGCGGCGAGCTCGCCGGCGATCACGAACAGCCCGAACGACGAGATGTAGGAGACGGCGTGTCCGACGGAGGCGACCGCACCGACGAAGAGCATCCCGGCGCCGATGTCGGTCAGGCGGGCTCCGCGCCCGGGGCCGGGGTCGAAGGGTGGCGGCGCCCACGGCGAAGAGGATGCCGGCGACGACCCAGCAGCAAGGTCGGCCAGTCGACCGGCTCGACGGTGCGGCGCAGGACGTCGCCGTCGGAGAACAGGACAGCGCCGGCCACGAGGGACGTGGCGCCGAGACCGGTGCGGGTGCTGCTGGTGCGAGTAAGTGTGCTCATGCCGTCCACTCTCGTGTGTCCGTGGCGCCGTTCGCGCGGCCCCCGTCGGGCCGATCCTGGTCCAGGTCAGCATCGACGGCCCCGCCCGAGCCACCGCTGAGGTCGAAGCCGCCATCACCCGCACAGATGACCGGGCGGGCCGGCTGCAGCAGCAGGCTGAGCATCGGGCCGAACAGTACGCCTCGGCGGCACCTCTCGGCAGAAGATCGCGAACCCTCGACGTCCGTCACGTGGTGCTCTTGCTGATCCGGCACCTGCCTCTCAAGCCTGCACGACCGCCGTTGATGGAGCCGACGCGGTGGCTACGTAGATGGGGGTGGCGAGTGTGGTCAGCATCTCGTGTTCGCCGCGTACGAAGAAGTGCTCGGATGGATCCCTATTCGTCAAGATCCGTTCAGCCACGAACTCAACCCACTGTGGCGGATCCTCGTTCTCCAGCCACATCTGCTGGGCCTCACAATCCCAAACGGCCGGCAAGTCACTATCATGAGGGCCGTTCGCGAGCCGTAGAGCGGATACGAGTTGATTGATGCCGGAGTTCGATACCCCCTGCTCATTGCTCTGACCCCGTAGATGCATCTGCGACCCGCCAAGGACCAAGAACGCATCAGATGCGTACTGGCTGAGGAAGAATACGACTCCGCGATAGGTCCCCTGCTTCATCGGCACCACACCGCGGAAGTAGGTCTGACTCCCATTATCGCCAAGTGCGCCGACACCTTGTGCCTCAAGATTGTCGAGAACAACTGCCAAGACTCCTCCAACGCAGTTGGCAACTTCTGTTTCGAGGTGTCGCTGGACTATCGGCGGGTGGGGCGGCCACGGCGTGGCACGAACAGCCTGTGACATGCCAGGTAGTACGTTAGTGACATGGCAGGTGGTGAGTCTACGGACCGTGGTCGCGCCCGTGGCGGCGTGCTTGCCGAGCGGGTCAACGCCGCCGCCGACCTGCTGGCCCTCGGAATGCCGGCTGCCGACACCGCCCGGGAGTTGGCTGAGCGGTTCGGCTGCTCGCTGCGGCAGGCCCACCGCTACGTGCAGCGCGCGGACCGGTCGGGGCATGTGGCGGTGCCGGCTCCGGCCGGCGTGTTCACGGTCAAGCTGCCGGTGCCGCTCATCGCACGGGTGCGCGGCCATGCCGCGGAGTCGGGGCGGACCCTGTCTGCTGTGGTCGCGCAGGCGTTGGAGGAGTTCTTGGCGCGGATACACAGAGAGCCACCGGGCCGGTGACCGACCGGGTGGTCGAGACCGAGTTCGTCTTCGATCGCCTGCAGGCCGCGGAACTGTCGGCGGCCTACCGCATCCTTGTCCCCGAACGGCCCTCGCGCAGCGTGCGCGCTGGCCAGGAAGCGAGTGCCGCCGATGAGCAACGCAGCGGTCTATGCCCGGGTCTCCTCGGCCCGGCAGAAGGAGCAGGAGACGATCGGGTCCCAGACCGCGGCGCTGCGTGCGCACGCGGGGCAGCTGGGGCTCGACGTTCCTGAGCAGTGGGTGTTCTGCGACGACGGGCATTCTGGGGCCAGCCTGGTCCGTCCGGCGCTGGAGCGGCTGCGCGACCTGGTCTGTCAGATCCCGGTGGACGTGCTGCTGGTCTATTCCCCCGACCGGCTGGCCCGCAAGTACGCCTACCAGGCGCTGCTGATCGAGGAGTTCGCCAAGGCCGGCACCACGGTGATCTTCGTCAAGGGTCCACGCGGCGACAGTCCCGAGGACGCCCTGCTGGTGCAGTTCCAAGGCATGATCGCCGAGTACGAGCGCGCCCAGATCCTGGAACGAACCCGTCGCGGCAAGACCCACCGGGCCAAGGGTGGCTCGGTCAACGTGCTCTCCGGTGCACCGTTCGGCTATCGCTACGTCCGCAAGAGCGAGCATGCCGAGGCGCGCTACGAGATCGTGGCGCACGAGGCCGCCGTCGTCGCCGAGCTGTTCCACCGCTACGCCGAGGGTGGGGTCGCGATCGCCGAGCTGACCCGCTGGCTGACCGGTCTGGGCGTGCCGACCCGCACCGGCAAGAGCCGCTGGGACCGCTCGGTGGTCTGGTCGATGCTGCGCAACCCTGCCTACGCCGGGCGGGCCTGCTTCGGCAAGACGATGCGCACCGAGCAGAGTGCCGGACTCAACCGCACCGCCCGCCTGGCCGGGCGCGCCACGCCCCGGCACTACACCGTGGTCGACCGGGCCCGTGAGGACTGGCTGGAGATTCCGGTGCCGGCACTGGTCGCCGAGGACGCCTGGGCCCGGGCCCAACGGCGGCTCGAGGACAACAAGCGATACGCGACCCGCAACAGCACCAATCCCTCGCTGCTGCAGGGCATCTGCGCCTGCAGCGGCTGCGGCTTCGCCTACTACCGCACCTCCACCCGGACCACGAGCAAGAAGATCTACTACTACCGCTGCCTGGGCTCCGACGACTACCGCTACGAGCACGGCCGGGTCTGCGCAAACAAGCCGGTGCGCGCCGACTACCTCGACGGCGTCGTCTGGGACCACATCACCGCGCTGCTCGCCGACCCGGCGCTGATCCGCATCGAGATCAACCACCGGCTCGAGCAGCACCGCGTCGCCGACCCTGCCACCGCCCAACGCAAACGTCTCGACGCAGGCCTGGCCAAGGCCACCACGGCGATCACCCGACTCATCGGCGCCTACCAGGAGCAGCTGATCTCCCTCGATGAGCTTCGAGACCGGATGCCCGAGCTGCGCGTCCGCGAGACGACCCTGCGCCACCAGCTCGACGCCCTCGACACCCAGCTCGCCGACCGAGAGGTCTACCTCAAACTGGCCGACAACCTCGAGGACTTCCTGACCGGGCTGCGTGACAAGGCCGCCACCGCGACCGTCGCCGAGCGCCAGCGGGTCCTGCGGCTGCTCGTCAAGGACGTCCTCGTCGGCCCCGACAAGATCATCATCCGGCACTCCATCCCGGTCCGCCACAACGCGAACGAGGCGACCGACGGCAGCCCCGACAATGACTCGGAGGGCGAAACACGCCGTGATTGCCAACTGCGTTGGAGGAGTCAACTTCCCCATTGTGGTCAACTCCGACCGGCCGAGCGAGTTGATCTCATAGTTGACCACTGCGGCATTGATCGAGAACTTCTGGGAGACGGCTGTTCGGGTTGCTTCTGGTAGATCGTCGTACAGCTGGTTCACCTTGACCTCCGAGACGTACAGGTACGGCTGTACTTGGCGGATCCGTGGAACGATCTTTGTTCGGGCAAGCAGCCTGTTTGCTTTTCGACTCAGCGCCCACGATCGCCGGTTGTAGAGAGCGACCACGAGGAGCAGAGTCAGAACCACCCCTGCTACAAAAACTCCGAGAAACTCCATGGGCGCATCTTCGCACCCTTCCCCGGTCGTTGCAGTAGCGAGTTGATCTTGGGGTGTGACACTGGCTGTAGATGTGACGAAGTGCCTTGCTGGTGGGCGATTCTGGAGTTGACGGTACAGGATCGCGGGTCAAAGCGATCAAAATAGACCGGGATGGGCCGCTTCCCGTCCCGGGAGTTCGCCATCAACCAGGTGTGACTGCAACTGGCGCTCACCGCCGCCGACCTGATCGCCTGGACCCAGACCCACCCTCCTCCGCGACGGCCTGGCGCTGCCGAGCCGAAGAAGCTGCGCTACCAGCTGCTGCACATCGCCGCCCGGATCGTCCGCGGCCAACGCAAGGTCCGAATCAGAATCGACTCCACCTGGCCCTGGGCCGGGCCTCCCGGACAACCTGGTGGCGGCCTTCGACGCGGGCATGTACCCGATGACCACGCTTATCGTCGCTCTGTTCGTCATCTGGCTCATACTCGGCACGATTGTGCTGTCCGTGGGGCTGTGGCGAGCCCGGTCGGGTGCCCGTGTGGGTCATTGTGACCGCCGTCGTGTTCGTGGTGGCCGGCAGCTCGGACGGTGTCGCGATCCGGCTGGTCGGGCTGGCCGCCTTGCCGCAAGTGTCGCATTACTGACGATAATGAACTAAATCGTGAGTAATAGACGCTAGGCTGCCGGTCATGGGCGAACAGCTCGACCACCTCGACCACAGTCCCGTTGACCTCGCCGCCGAGCAGCCGCTCAGCGCTGAGGAGGCCCGCTACGTGCAGGCCGCCCGCGCGGCGAACACACTGCGCGGGTACCGGTCGGACTGGTCGGAGTTCACCGGCTGGTGCGCCGAGCACGGCCACCAGGCACTGCCCGCCACACCAGCGGCAATCTCCACCTACCTGACCGCCTTGGCCGGGCACGGCGCCAAAGTCGGCACCATGAGCCGCCGACTGTCCGGGATCCGGTTCGCCCACCGGCTCCGCGACCTGGCGGACCCGACCGAGAACGCCCGCGTCGTCGCCGTCTGGGAGGGCATCCGCCGCACCCACACCAGCCGACCCGATCAGGCCACACCGCTGATGCCGCCCCAGCTGTGGGACGTCCTCGATGCCTGCCCCGCCACCAAGACCTGGAAGACCAAGAACCGACCCGAGGAACCGCATCTAGGCGGTCTCCGGGATCGGGCGCTGATCCTAGTCGGGTTCGTCGCCGCCCTACGCCGAAGCGAGCTCGTTGGCATCGACGTGACCGACCTGGCCGAGCATCCCAACGGCATGGTGATCCAACTGAACCGGTCGAAGACCAATCAGCGTGGCGACGTCGACGAGATCGTCGTCCTCCCGCGCGGCACCGTCACCCGCCGCTGCCCCGTCACCGCCATCCAGACCTGGCTCGACGCGGCCAAGATCACCGACGGGCCCCTGTTCCGAGCCGTCAGCAAAGGCAACCACGCCCTCGATCGGCGCCTCAGCGCCGGCGCAGTCAACACTGTCGTTCAAGCCGCCGTCGTCCGAGCCGGGCTCGTCGACCAGGGCCAGGACGGCGGCTACTCCACCCACAGCCTCCGCGCCGGATTCGTCACCTACGCCCACTCCCGCGGCGCCTCCGACCGCGCCATCGCCCACCGACCCGGCACCGGTCCCTGCAAACTGTCGGCACCTACATCCGCATCGAAACTGCTTGGGAGGACAAC
>JAKDLH010000008.1 GCA_030452945.1 Microlunatus sp.
GCCGCCGGGTGGGTCGCCGCGAGCGCGCGAGCTGGTCCACGCCTGGGAAGAGGCCGACGTAATCGGGGTGACCAACGAGGTGGGCTGGGGTGTGGTGCCCGAACACGCCTCCGGCCGGCTGTTCGCCGATCTGCTGGGTCGGCTCAACCAGCAGATCGCCGCGGCCAGCGACGAGGTCGTGCTGATGGTGATGGGCCGGCCGGTCCAGCTTTGAAGGGAACTGCGCCCCGAAACGAAAATTATACGATGTCCGCGATATAGCGACCGTCCGGGCATGGAGGCTCTGCAACGTCGGGCGGACCGCAGGCGCGCAATTGCTGCGCTCCCGGTTTGTGCGTGCCACGTTGGCGCCGCTGCGATAACGGTGCTCGGCCTAGTGCAATCGAGCAGTCTGGTATGGGACTAGTGGCAGCGTGGTAAGGGGTACTGACAACGCGCTGAGGACTGACGACGAAGGAGAGCTTCATCATGGTGTCCATGGAAGGCAAAAGCGGTCTGGTCACCGCCGCCGGGGACGGCATCGGGCGAGCGAGTGCCCTGGCCTTCGCCGCGGCCGGGGCAACGGTCTTGGTTTCCGACCTCGACGACGATGCCGGCCAGGAGACCGTACGGCTGATCCGGGAGGCTGGTGGGACCGCCGACTACCTGCATGCAGACGCTGCGAGCGAATCTGACGCCGCGGCCCTGGTCGCCAAGGTACTGCAAATCGGCGGGACGCTGGACTTCGCTCACAACAACGCCGGCATCTCGACTGCGACCAAACCCATCACCGACCAGGAGGGTGCCGAGTGGGAACGCATCCTCGCGATCAACCTGATCGGCGTGATGTACGGGATGAAGCACCAGATGCGGCAGATGAAGGATCAGGGAGAGGGCGGAGCCATCGTCAATACCGCGTCGACTGCGGGATTGTCGGGAAGCTGGGGACTTTCTCCCTACGTCAGCAGCAAGTGGGGGTTGATCGGCCTGACCAAGACCGGCGCGATCGAAGGGTCGTCGGCCGGAATCAGGGTCAACGCCATCTGCCCCGGAGCCACCATGACGACCGCGCTCCAGCACTGGTCCGAGGAGGTGCCGGAACAGTTCCAGCAGGTACTCGACGCCATCCCGCTGGGTCGAGGTGCGGAGTCTGAGGAGCAGGCCGCCGCCGTCGTCTGGCTCTGTTCGTCGGCGGCCTCCTACATCACCGGGGTGGCACTCGCCGTCGATGGCGGCATGACCATCCCACGGTGAACGGCCCGGAGATGCCTGGTGTTGTCGAACTTCCCCGAGAGCGCGACGGCGGGACAACATCGTCTGAATGACTTCGACTCGCCACTCACTTGAGGTCCAGGTGTAGACCGAAGGTGTGGCTCGGAATCGAGGTCCGCGGGGCGACGCAACGCCGTTCGTCGGCCGCGAGCGCGAGTTGGACGAGGTGCTTCGTGGGCTGACGGCGGCGGCCGAGGGGGTCGCGACGACACTCATCGTGTCCGGCCCGTTCGGTATCGGCAAGACCCGACTGGCCCACGAGGCGCTGTCACTGTGCGCCGAGGCCGGGTTCACTGTCATCCAAGGACGATCGACAGGTCTGGGCACGACCCGCGGCGCCGTTGCCGGTGCGGTTGGTCGCTGGCTGCGACACCAACCCGCGCCGCAGCTGGCCGAACTGGTCCAAGGGCTGCCGCAACTCGGTCTGTTGTTCAGTGATCTCCCGATCCAGCCGCTGCCCCCGCTGACAGATCCACAGCTGGAGCGGGCCCGGATCGAGGACAGCCTGGTCCGGCTGCTCGAGCGAGTGGTTCACGCAGGCCCGTTGGCGCTGTTGCTCGATGATCTGCACCTCGCAGACGCCGGCACCTGGTCTGTTCTGCATCAGCTGGTATCCGCGCTCTGCGATCAACCGGTCCTGCTGGTGCTCACCGTGTCCCCAGATGCCGAGCCAGATCAGGCGGTCACCGACGCAGCTGGAATGCGAATCCGGCCCGGGATCGGTTTTGGCACCCTTCAGGGCGTCTTGCGAGCAGAGTCCTGGCAGGTACGGGAGATCGAGCTGGAACCGCTGGACGACCATCAGGCCGCAGATCTGATGGTGGCGCACGCGATGCTTGGCGCGACGTCCCCGGCGGCGATACCCAGGGTGGCCCCGCGCTCCGACCCCTCAGTCCTGGCCGAAGCCATCCGCCGGTGCGGCGGCCGTCCGCTGTTCGTGGAGTCAGTGGGAGCCGCGCTGGCCGAGGGGCTTGGGCCAACTTTGACCGGTGACGTCCAGACCCAGTTGCTCGCTCGGATCCACGTCCTCGAGCCGGTCCCGCGCACAGTGCTCGACCTGCTTTCGGTTGTCGACGTGGAGCTTCCCGCCGAGGTGATCATCACGGCCACCCGGCGCTGCGCACCGGATGAGAAGACCACTCGCGAGCACGTTCTGTCGGCGATCCACACCCTGACCCACCGCCGGATGGTGCTCGACGGCGGCGGCTACGACCTGGCTCACGCCTTCCTGCGTTCCACCCTGCGGGCCGATCTCGACCAGGCGGCGCGGCGCCGGCTATTGGCCGCGGTCGCCGATGCCGCAGCACAGCACATGCTGGTAGATCCCGCGCTGGTCGCCGGACTGACCGACGCGGTGACACTGATCGAGCCGCACCGCGCACTCGGCCTGTTGCGGGCGGCCGCCCGCCGTGCGCGCGACCTGGGAGCGGCCGAGGAGGCCGTACGACTGCTCGAGGTGGCCACCACGATCGCGACCAACGCCGAGCTGATTCGGGCACGCGGCGACATTCACGGCGAGATCGCACACCTGGTAGCCACGTTCAGAGCACCCGCCCTCGCGCGAGCGCGATGGGCCGAAGCCCTCGCGGACTACAGCGGCGCGGCGGACACGATCGGTGTCGCCAGGGCTCACCGGCACCTGGCCGAGCTGGCCTGGGAGGACGGCGAGACCGGGATCGCCGGCGCACACTTCGAAGCCGCCGAGCAGGCACTTACGGGACTTGGGCTTTCCCCCGAACGGGCCGCGTTGTCGTTCGCGCGGATGGTCGCGGCCTCCCGTACCGACGACAGACCCGCCATGATCGAGACCACCGACCGGCTCGTCCGGATCGCCGGCGAGCTGGACTCGCCGGTATCCCTCGCCCGCGCTCACCTGGCCAAGGGCGCTGCTGCCGTCCCCGCAGGCGACCTGGTCTACGCGGCCCGGTGCACCCGCAGCGCTCTGGCGTCGGCCGAAGCGTCGGGTGCGCCTGAGCTGGTCATCCGAGCGCGAGACCAGCTTGCTGTCATTGCGGGGAGCCAGGGAGACGTTGCCGGGTTGCGACACCACAGCGAAGCCAGCCTCGCCGTGGCCCGGCAGATCGGCCTGCGGACGGGAGAGGGCTGGCCGCGGCTGCGGATCGCCGTGGCCGACCTGCTGGCCGGGGACTGGGACGCGGCGTTGCGGGGAACCTCTGAGGTCGTGGCCGTCGCCGAGCGGCTGCACGCAGGCCGTGGCTTGGCGAGCGCTCTAGCGATCCACGGATGGGTGCTGACCCATCGCGGGCGTCTCACCGATGCGGCGCCGGTCATCGCCCGATCCGAGCGCATGATCTGGTCCGGTCTAGGCGCCGATCGGCACGTCGCCTGGACCGCCGGCCTGGCTAGAGCCACATTGTCCCTCGTTGAGAACGACGTGCCGGCGGCGATGCGGGCGACGGCTCTGATCGGCCGTCCCGTCCGTGGCTGGCTCTGCCTGTTGACCCTGGCGACCTGTGCCGAAGCCGCGGTCGCGGCGGGGGACCTCGGCGCGGCCGATGAACTCGCCGCGGAGGCTCGCGGCATGCGGTCTTGCGCGACGGCGCTCCCCGAGGTGGTCAACGCCTGGATCGGCGGCATGGTCGCCGGTGTCGACGGGCGCAGATCGGATGCGGTCGCCCTGCTCGGGCGGGCGGCCGACGGCTTCGACGCCCTCGGCCTGCCGTTCCAGGCCGGGCGTAGCCTGCTCGGACGCGCCGAGGTCACCGACGACGCCGTCGCAGCAGCGCGGTGCGCCAGTGATGCGCTGCGGGTGTTGGACACCCTCGGCGCACCGATCCAAACCCAACAGGCGCGAACTCTGTTGCGGCGGCTGGGAGTCACCCCCGCCCGCGGCCGAGCCCGAGACCAGGCGATCGTCGGACTCAGCCGTCGAGAGCTGGAGGTCGCGCGGCTGGTTGCGGTCGGGCTGCACAACAGCGAGATCGCGACTCGCCTGTTCATCAGCCCGCGGACCGTGAGCACCCACCTCGAACACATCTACCACCGGCTCGGCCTGTCGTCGCGGACCGCGCTCACGCGATATCTGGCCGATTCCGGGCTCCTCGACGGCCGCCGGGACTGACCGACGACAAGACGGTCGAGCCGGAAATACGTCATCCGACCGATACCGCCGTCGACGGGTAGCGACAAGGATGGGTTCAGCCGGCGGGGACGGTGAAAAGCTCGCCCGATCCGACCAGCACGGGGGAGGGGGATCAAGCGATCATGGTGCGGGCTACGCATCGCATTGCCGATCTGCACCCGCTTGATCGGCTGGCTCGGGCGGGCTTCGCCGTGCACGAGGGGCCCGGTTCAGAGGCCGACCTGTGCGGGCACGCCGTCGCGGATGATGCTGGCAAGGTGATCCATGTCGAAGCACGCAACGCCGACGCCGATCTGCGGGCTGCACCGGATACATGGATCGTCGACGGTGAGCACGCGACCGCTCGGCGGGCGCGGCAGCAGGCGCTCACCGTGAATCGCCCCGGGTTGAGTGGAGGCTCGATTAGTTGGTTCCGGCCTCGGTGAGGACTCGGTTGTCAGGATAGTTGTTGATCATGATGTTCGCCCAGTGGGTGGTTTCGTACTCAGCGGGTGGGACGTGGCCGATCTCGCCGTGTAGGCGTCGGTGGTTGTACCAGTCGACCCAGGTGGCAACGGCGAGCTCGACGTCGTCGATGCCGCGCCAGCCCGTCCCGCGTAGCACTGGGTTGCGGATGCACTCGGCCTTGAACAGCGAGTTCAGCGCCTCAGCCATGGCGTTGTCGAAGCTGTCACCCTTGCTGCCGACCGAAGCGACCGCCTCGGCGTCGGCGAGCCGCTCGGTGTAGCGGACGGCTCGATATTGAACGCCGCGGTCCGAGTGGTGTACGAGCCCGGTGACGTCTTCCCCGGCCCGCTGACGGGCCCACAGGCCCATCTCGAGAGCGTCCAGGGCAAGGTCGGTGCGCAGACTGGTCGAGGCCTGCCAGCCCACGATCCGGCGCGCAAACACGTCGAGAACGAACGCGGCGTAGACCCAACCGCTGTAGGTGCGGATATACGTCAGGTCAGCTACCCACAGCCGGTTCGGCGCGGTGGCCACGAACTGACGGTTCACCTTGTCGGCCGGCCGCGGGGTCTCCGCACCGTCACCGATCGTGGTCTTGCGGGTCTTCTCCCGCGGGATCCCGCGCAGCCCCACATTGCGCATCAACCGCTCCACGGTGCAGCGGGCCACGATCGTGCCTTCCCGCTTCAGCTCGTGCCAGACCTTGCGGGCTCCGTAGACGCCCAGATTGTCGGTGTGCACTCTGGTGATCTCCTTGGTCAGTTCGGCGTCGCGCCGCTCACGCGTCGACGGAGTGTGGCTCTTGCTGGCGTAGTAGGTGCTCGGGGCGATCTGCACCCCTGCTTCGCGCAGGACGGCGCAGATCGGCTCGACCCCGAGCTTGCGACCCTCAACGATCCGGTCACGGTGGACGTCGATGTAGTCGACGACCGCTGCGACCGGCACCTCGCGGGCCGGGGCCTGGTCGACTACCTGATCTTGCGGTCGAGCTCCGCTGCCGCGAAAAACGCTGCGGACGTGCGGAGGATCTCGTTGGCACGACGAAGCTCGCGGACCTCCCGTTCCAGCTCGCTGATCCGCGCGGTGTCGTCGGTGGTCGTGCCCGGCCGCAGACCGCCGTCGATCTCGGCCTGACGAACCCAGGTCCGCAACGCCTCCGGATGGATCCCCAACTGGTCAGCGACCCGCTTGATCGCCCCTGTCGCCATCGCCGGGTCCCGGCGGGCATCCATGGCCATCCGGGTCGCCCTCTCCCTCAACTCGTCGCTGTACTTCTTCGGTGCTGCCACGACTCTCATCCTTCCTGGAATGAAAGCCTCCACCAGACCCGGGGCGATTCACCGGCGCGGAGGCGCGGGCCGTGGCCGACCTTTCCCGGCGCGTTGACGAGACGCTCGGTGGTCGATACGACGTGGCGTGGGTGATCGCGTCCGGACGCCTGCTGATTGACAGCGTCACCCCCGCCCAGACTTTCTCGTCCGCCGTTCCGGATCTGCCTCCGGGGACCTGGGTCAAGGATGCCGACCGCTACCCAGAACCGTTCACCGCCTTGGGCGCCTCCGTTGCCGCGCCGGCCATCTCGACCGCCCTGACCGCCATGTTCACCCACTACGGTGCGCTGATCGAACGCGCCGACCTGCGCTTCGTCGGCGGCGAGGCATACCTTCGCATCACCCCTGCGGGCGGACACGGCGCTGCACCCCCGCCGGCCTGGATGCTGGCGGTGCTAGCCCGTGCTGTTCCGAGTATTCGGGACCGGATCCGCCGAGCCGCCCGCTACGCGAGCGACGCGGCTCTCGCCGAGCGCCAACAGCGTTGGGTGGATCAACAGCGTCCGGCTCTGCGCCAGGAGATCATCGACCTGCGAGGTCGCGACCTCACTGCCCTGGACGACACGTCCCTGCAGCCGCATCTGCGGGACGTCCTCGATCTGGTCCGCCGGGCGCTACTGCTGCACTTCGACCTCTTGCCGCCCACTGTCGTCCCCCTCCACGCGCTGGTGCTGTGCTGTGGCCGGGTCCTTGGCTGGGACGAGCGCACCGCCCTGGAACTGTTGGCCGGCTGCTCGCCGGCCACCTCCTCACCAGGACGGGCACTGAAGGAGGTGGCGGCTCGGATCCGACCGAGGCCGGACGTGCGGCGGATCGTGGTCGCGCTCGGCGACGTGCCGGTCGACATCCTGGTTCAGCGGCTCACCGTGGCCGACGCCGAAACCGCTGTCCGACTGGCCCGCTGGGTGGACGACTTCTGCTTCCGCCCGGTGCACGACGACCCCGGTTCGCCGCTCTTCGTCGAACAGCCCGCCATGATCACCCGGATGCTGCTCGAGGCGGTCGACCGCGACCGCGACCCGGATGACGGCTCAGCGGTGCGCACCGCTGCTCGTGCGCGGGCACGAGACCTACTGGCGCGGCGGCCGACCGAACGTCTGGCTTTCGAGCGTGCCCTGGAGGCCGCCGAACGGGCCTATCCGCTCCGGGAGGACAGCGCTTTGTGGACCGGGTCATTGCCTGCGGGTCTGGTCCGTCTCGTCGCCTTGGAATACGGCCGGCGCCTGGTGGCGAAGGGACAGCTCGACCGGCCCGAAGACACCGTCCACCTGCCGATCGAGGGCCTGCTCGCTGCGCTCCCGGCGGTCGCTGGCCGGTCCGCGCCAACGTCGGACCTGCGCCTACGGGTCGCCGAGCATCGCGCGGCCAGGGAGTGGGCGCGCCACCATCCCGGCCCTGCTCGATACGGAACTGCGCCACCGCGACCACCAGACCTGCGAGCGCTGCCCGAGCCTGCGCGCCGCCTCAACGCGGCCCTGTTCTGGTCCCGCCCCGCGACTGAGGCCGCAGATTCGAAGGGGTCTACCCATCCGCCCCCATCCACGGGTGTGACCGGGACCGGCGGCTCGGCCGGCACTTTCACCGGTCCGGTCCGGCTGGTGCTGAGCGCCGCCGACTTCCCTCGCGTACGCCCCGGTGACGTCATCGTCTGCAGGACCACGGATCCGGCCTGGTCGGTGCTGTTCGAAACCGCCGGCGCGATGGTGACCGACACCGGTGGACTGCTCAGTCATGCCGGGATCGTGGCTCGGGAGTATCACCTCCCGGCCGTACTCGGCACCCAGCGGGGCACCCAGATCCTCACCGAGGGCCAGATCGTCACGGTGGACGGAACCAGCGGTCGGGTGAGTGTCGCCGGGCCCGCCGACACCAGCGAACTCCCATCCACCCAACCAACAAGGAGACTCAAGGAGACATCATGAGAAGCGTCTACCGCGTCCTCGCCTGGCTGATCGCGATCGAGGTGGCCGTCCAGGCTGCCGTTATCGCCTTCGCGGCCATGGGGCTGAGCGCCTGGATCGACCAGGGCAATGTGCTCGACCGGGCCACCATGCACGGCTCGACCACGCCGTACGCCGGTGTGTACGGCTACATCATCCACGGCATCAACGGTGAGATCGTCATCCCGATCCTGGTGCTGCTGTTCTTGATCAGCGCGTTCTTCGCCAAGGTGCCGCACGGGGTTCAGCGTGCGGTGCTCGTTGTGGTCCTGGTCATCATTCAGGTCGCTCTTGGGATCTTCGGACACGACTTGCCGGCGCTGGGGGTATTGCACGGTCTGAACGCCTTGCTGCTGTTCGCGGTCACGGCGGTGGCCGGTCAGCGGGCTGCCCGGCCGAAGGCCGTGCCGGCGCCCGAGCCCGAGCGGGAGGACGTGTCAGCGGGGTCCGGGTCCAGAGCCTGAGGTCGCTCGCCGGGTCAACCCCCGGCTCGCCGACTCCGGCATCTTGCGCGGCGCCTTACGGTGGGGCATGGCCCGGCATCTCCTCCATCGCATCCCTCTGCACCGTTCGCCGATGATTCTGGAGCTCGACCTCACCCAGCCGCTGGTCGACCCTCCGCCCGGCGACACCTTCGCCCAGCTGCGGAGCCGGGGCCGCCGCCAACTCCGGCCCACCATCCGGGCCCTGCACGAGGCCGCCCGCGATCCGCGGGTGGTCGCGCTGGTCGCCAAGGTCGGCGGTCCGCTGACCTGGGCGACCATGCACGAGCTGCGTGGTGGCGTTCAGGCGTTCTTCGACGCGGGCAAACCGACCGTGGCGTGGGCCGAAACCTTTCCCGACGGCTCGATCGGGACCTGCGCGTACGTCCTCGCCGCCGGCTTCGGCGAGATCTGGCTGCAGCCCGGCGGTGGCCTGGGCTTGGTCGGGGTGGCGGTGGAGACGACCTTCCTGCGCGGCACCCTGGACAAGCTCGGGGTGCAGCCTGAACTCGAGCAACGTCACGAGTACAAGAACGCGGCCGATCGGTTGACCAGGACCGAATTCACCCAACCGCACCGGGAATCGCTCGAAGCGCTGTCGGCCTCGGTCTACGCCGACGCGGTGGCGGCCGTCGCGGCCGGTCGAAAGATGTCGACCGACCGGGTGCGCGAGCTGGTGGACAGCGGTCCACGGACGGCGGCCGAGGCGTGCGAGGTGCGGCTGGTGGACCGGCTCGGCTATCGCGACGAGGTGCTGGCCGCGGTTCGGCAGCGGGTCGGTGCCGACGCTGAGCTGCTGTTCGCCGACCGGTGGCGCCCCCGTCGGCACCTGCGTTGGCCGCGGCCCAGCCGCCGGCACATTGCCCTGGTCGAGGTGCGCGGTGGGATCGGCCCGGGCCGGAGCCGGCCCGGACCGATGGGCTCGCAGGTCGGCAGCGACACCGTCGCCACCGAGTTGAGGGCGGTGATCGAGGACGATCGCGTCGCTGCGGTGGTGCTGCGGGTCGAGTCGCCCGGTGGGTCGGCGGTCGCCTCGGAGGTGATCTGGCGGGAAGTGGGCCGGGTCCGCGAGGCGGGCAAGCCGGTGGTGGTGTCGATGGGTGACGTGGCCGCGTCGGGCGGCTACTACGTCGCGTGCCCGGCGGACCGCATCGTCGCCCTGCCCTCGACGCTGACCGGGTCGATCGGGGTGTTCGGCGGCAAGTTCGTGACCAGCGCGCTGCTGGAGAAGATCGGCCTGACGACGGGATCGGTCGAGCAGGGCGAACGCTCCCGGATGTGGTCGCCGCGCCGGACGTTCACCGAGGCGGAGCGGGAGCGCCTCGTCGCGGAAGTCGATGCCATCTACGCCGACTTCGTCGGCAAGGTCGCCGCCGGCCGCGGTCGAGAAGTAGCCGAGATCGAACCGTTGGCTCGCGGCCGCGTCTGGACTGGTCGAGACGCGTACGAGATCGGGCTGGTCGACGAACTCGGCGGGCTGCGCGACGCCGCACGCGCCGCTCGACGGCTGGCCGACCTGCCCGACGACGCCCCGCTGAAGCCGGCGCTGCACTTGCGGTTCCCGGCCCGCCTCGGCCAGCCGAGGAACAGCGACGACCCACGCGCCCAGCTGACCGCCGGACTGCCGAGGCTGATGGGACCCGGTGCCCGGACCGAATGGGAGGCCCTGCTCGGGTCGGACGGCATTCAGCTGCGGATGCCGGATCTGCGACTGCGGTGACGGGACTCCCCAAGTCTCCGCGCCGCGATCCCCGGCACCCGGGCCCGCTACACCGTGACGCCGTAGCGACGCTGACCGATTGGCTCGACCGCGCCGACGTCGGCCAGGACCAGCGGAGTCTCGCGCAGGCCTATCTCGCGTACCTGTCCGCGCGGCCTGACGCGATGTGGCGTTCCTGCGAGCCTGGCCACCTGACCGCCAGTGTCCTGGTGCTGAACGAGGACCGTTCAGCCACGTTGTTGACGCTGCATCCCCGGGTCGGTCGGTGGTTGCAGCTCGGCGGTCACTGCGAACCCGGCGACCCCACCCTGGTCGCGGCGGCGCTCCGGGAGGCGACCGAGGAGTCGGGTATCGACGGCTTGCGCATCGACCCGCTGCCGGTCAGATTGGACGTGCACGCCCTGACCTGTTCGCTGGGGAAGCCGACTAGGCACCTCGACGTGCAGTTTCGGGCCGTCGCCCCGGCTGGCGCGACCGCCCGGATCAGCTCCGAGTCCGACGACCTGGCCTGGCATCCGGTCGCCGACTTGCCCGCGGCGACCGATCTGTCGGTCCGTGAACTGGTCGCGGCCGCCCTGCGCTGACCGCCCGGGCTGAGTCGGCGCCGTTCAGCGCGGTTGCGGGCCTTCAGTGGCCGGGAAACGCCGCAACCGCGCCAGTCGATGCCGCGGTGACTAGGAGCAGCGCGGTCAGGGTTAGCTCCACAACTGCCCCGAGCACGTCGCCGGTGATCCCCCCTAGCCGGTGAGTCGCCCGGTGGACGACGCCGTACGCGATCACCGCCGACGCGAGCGTGGCGACCACCCCGAGCCACCACGGTCGTCCAGCCAGTGAAACCGCTGCCACGACCACCAGCGCCGAGACCAGGACAGCCACCGACACGACCGGTGTCGGGACGGTGCCGGCGACGGCCGAGCCCAGTCCGTTTCTTCGGGCGGCGGGGACACCCGTACGGCAGGCAATCAACAGACTCGCCCGGGAGGCGATGATCAGCACGGCCAGCAACACGGCCTCGAACCAGGTGCCGGTCAGTGTCGACGCCGCCATCACCTGCGCACCGAGCACCACGATCAGGGCCGTCACCCCCATCGGCCCGATGTCCCCGCGACGCATGATCTCCAGTGCCTGGTCCCGGCCTTGGCCAGAGCCGAAACCGTCGACGGTGTCAGCCAACCCATCCAGGTGCAACGCCCGGGTCCCCAGCGCCAGGACCGAGACCACGGCCAGGCCGGGCAGCGGATCCGGCAGGGCCGTACGCGCGGCCATCCAGCCGAGCCCGGCCGCCACCACCCCCAGCGGCAGCACGGCCAGCGGAGCCAACACCATCGCTCTACCGGCCACCGTACGGGCGATGACCGCGGGGGGACGGACCGGGAGAATCGTCACGGTGCCGACCGCCAGCCGCCAGGCGGATCCCCAGCTCACGACAGGTCGGCCAGCAGCGCCATCTCGGACAGCAGCAGGGCCGCCGAGCGAACCAAGGGCACGGCAGCCATCGCGCCGCTTCCTTCGCCCAGCCGCAGACCGAGATCGAGCAGCGGCACCAGACCGAGCTTGTCGACGGCCAGTTGCTGTGCGGGCTCGGTGGACCGGTGACCGGCCGCCCACCAGGCCCGACAGCCGGGTGCCAACTCGTCGGCCACCGCTGCCTCGGCGAGTGAGACCACACCGTCGAGCAGGACCGGTACCCGGTGCCGGGCAGCGGTGATCAAGAAGCCGACCCCGGCGGCCAGATCGGCCGAGCCCAGCGCGGCCAGTCGGTGGAGGGGATCGTCGGTGCCGGAGCCAGCTCGGCGAAGGGCGGTCTGAATCAAGGCGGTCTTCGAGGCCAAGCCCGGATCGTCGATTCCCGTACCTCGCCCGGTGACCTCGCTCGCTGGGATTCCCCACGTCGCCGCGATCACCGCGGTGGCCGGGGTGGTGTTGCCGATCCCCATGTCCCCCAGCACCAGCAAGTCAGCGCCTGCCTGGATCTCCTCGGCGGCGATCCGGGCTCCTGCCTCCAGAGACCGGTCGACCTCGGACTCCGACAGCGCGTCCTCGCGGTCGATGGCCCCCGACGAGCGGCGGATCTTGTACCCTGACACCTCGGCCGGCAAGGCGGACAGATCGGCGTCGACGCCGAGGTCCAGCACCCGCACCGCCACCCGGTGCTGCCGGGCGAGCACGCTCACCCCGGCGACGCCGGCGACGATCGCGCCGACCATGGCGGCGGTGACCTCTCGCGGATAGGCCGACACCGCGGGGGCGCTCGGTGACCCGGAGGTCACCCCGTGGTCGCCGGCCAGCACGACGGCCCGTACGTTTTCTGGCGGACACGCCGGGCAGACGCCGGCGCAGGCCGACCACCAGACCGCGAGATCCTCCAGCCGGCCCAACGCTCCTAACGGCTTGGCCAGCGCGGAGACCCTGGACCTGGCTTCCAGTGCGATCTCTGTCGACGGCGGTCTGACCGGACCGGCGAAGGTAGTGCTCTCAGGCGCCGGCATCGGCGAGCTCGCGCTCAGCCGTCGCCGCGGTCGGGCCCGACAGTCGGCCGACGAACTCGGCCAGCACGATCCCGAGCACGGCCCACAGAGTGAACTGGGTGAGGAAGCTCGCCCGGCGGAAGTCGTACAACACCGACGCCGGGAAATTATCCGGCACCTCGTTGTAGGTGGGCAGCAACGCCATCACAATCAGCATCACGACCACATAGCCGACGATGGCGGCCAGGCTCGCGTACCAGCCCCCGAGCCGCCCCGCCGCCCGGCGCCCGACGAGCACGGCGGTCATCGCCGCGATCAGGGAGATGGCCAGGAACACGAAGAACAACGCGGTCCGGATGCCGATAGTGTCACCGCTGCCCACAGCCGGCGGATTGGGCGGATAGAGCAGGAACGGCACGGCGTACACGGTGACGAAGCCGATCCCAGTCACCGCCAGGGTGCTGGACCGAGCTGACAGACGGCCGAAGCGGCCCATGGCCAAGGCGCTCACCACGCCGATCAGACCGCCCAGGACGGTCCCGGCCACCAGCATCCCGGTCAGCATGCCGACCGTGGACTGCAACGATCGCGGCACCTCGACCTCGCCGGGGGCCGGGGCTTCCTCGGCGGCGTCGCTGTGCTCGCCGGCGGCCTCGGTTTCCGCGCCGTGACTGTGCCCGCCGGACGCCTCCAGGGCGATCGCAGCACGCACCGGCGGTTCGCCCACCACGTACGCAACCGCGAAAGCGGCAAAGGCGGCCAGCAGCCCGGCGAGCAGACCACGAATCAGAAAGTCACGGGCACTGATCACGACCGACCCCTTCGGCTCGACCCGGCTCAGTGGCACGGGAAGCCGAGCAGGTGCCGGCTGTCGTGGACCCACTCGTGCACGGCGTTGCCCGCGATCAAGGAGGTCGCACCCTGCTCGGCGGTGACGAAGTAGAGGCCGACCAGCGCCAGCAGCGCGGCGAACAGCAGCCACGGCACAATCTGCCGGACTGACAGCTTCGGCACGGCGATGGCGCCGGGGGCCCTCGGTGCGGGCTGCGCTTGGGTGGCGGTGTTGCTCATGGTGTCCTCCTGGGTTGCGGCGACCCGTCGTCGGGAACTGGCCGGAGGGCTGGGTCTGACTCAAGACCTTGGCCGCGGTGCGGCGGCCGGGTCTCACACAGTGGCGCGACCGTGTCGGACTTTCACCGACTTCCGGTCCCTCCGTCGAACTCGTGCACTCTATCGCCCACGGTCCGGATTGGCGACAGCAGTTTGTGTCGGCTGAGACGCGAACGCGGCCACGGCCCCGATCACGATGATCGCGGGTGGTTTGAGGCCGGCGTGCCGCGTCTGCTCGGCGATGGTGGCGACGGTGGCCCGCACGCTGCGTTGGGTCGGTAGCCCGCCGTCGGCGACGGTCGCCGCGGGAGTGTGGGGGTTCAGACCCCGAAGGACTAGTTCGGCGGCGATCTCGGGCAGGGTGGCCATCCCCATCATGATCACCAAAGTGGTGTTGCCCCCGGCCAGCGCGGCCCAGTCCAGGGTGCTGCCGGGATGGCCCGGGGGGAGATGCCCGGACACCACCGTGAAGCCCTGCGTCAACGTGCGGTGAGTCAGCGGGATGCCGGCCAGCGCAGGCGCCGCCACGGCCGACGTGACACCGGGGATCACGCTCACCTCGACCCCGGCTTCGGCGCAGGCCAGCAGTTCCTCACCCCCGCGTCCGAAGACGAAGCTGTCGCCCCCCTTCAACCGGACGACGCGCCGACCGGCCCGCCCGTGCTCGACGAGCAGTTGATTGATTCGCTCCTGCGGTGTGTGCTCGCCGCGCGGGATCTTCGCCACGTCGATCACCTGAGCGTCGGCCGGAGCCTGGGACAAGACGGCGAGCGGAGCCAGTCGGTCGCAGACGACCACGTCGGCTTGCCGGATCGCGGCAAGTCCGGCCACGGTGATCAGTCCGGGGTCACCGGGACCGCCGCCGACCAGGGTGACGTGCCCGCCGCCGGAGTTCAGAACAACCTCGGCATCGGAGTCGGGGGGCGGGTCAAGTGCCAGGCAGAGCCGCCCCGCGGCCCGCGCGGCGTCGGTGATCCGTCGGTGTTCCGCCGCCTGGTCGGTGGCGGGAACGATCAACGCGGCACTGATCAAATCAGCGACGGACCACTGGCGGCGATGCCAGGTCAGCAGTCCGCGTTCGGCGAGGTCGCGCACGGTGGTCGGCACCGTCTCGGCCACCACCGTGACGAGTGCCTCAGCCGCGTGCAGATCGCTGATCAAACCGAGGGCGCGGGCCGTTCCACCGCAGACCAGGATCGCGCGACCGCCGACGTCGAGTCCGGGCTCGAACCTCACAGTTCCTCGCGGATCGCGCGCAGCGTCTTGGCCAGCGCGTCGGTGGTCTCCGGGTCGCGGACGGCGAGCCGGATCCAGTCCGGGCCGAGGCCGGGGAACGTCTCCCCCCGCCGGACGGCGAAGCCACGCTCCCGCAGCAACCCTCGTACGGCTCCCGGGCCATGCTGGCCGGGTAGCCACGCCTGGGTGTCGACCAGGACAAAAGGGGCGCGGGGGGCCGGCACCGGGTCGAGACCGAGGTCGGCGAGGGCGGCGACCAGATGATCTCGGCGTCGGGTGGTTTCCTCCGCCGCCGCGGCGGCCGCCGCCCGGGCGCGCTCGGACATGCAGGCGAGCATGGCCGCGGCCGCCGGGGTGGACACCGACCAGGGGGGCTGCTGGGCGGCGAGGTCGGCGATAAGACCGGGATCGCCCACGGCGTACCCGGCCCGCAGCCCGGCCAGGCCCCAGGTCTTGGTCAGCGACCGCAGCACCAGCAATCCGGGCGCCTGTTCGGTGCTGATCATGGTCTCCGGTTCGCCCGGTACGGCGTCGGAGAACGCCTCGTCGATCACCACCACGCGGCCCGGGCGAAGCAGTGAGCGCAGCGAAGCGGCGGGGTGCAGCACGCTGGTGGGGTTCGTCGGGTTGCCGATGATCACCAGGTCGGCGTGGTCCGGGATCAAGTCGGGATCGAGTCGGAACCCGTTCTCCGGGTGCAGGATCACCCGCCGTGGCCGGTAGCCCGCCGCTCGCAGGGCGGCCTCGGGTTCGGTGAACTGCGGATGGACGATCGCCGGCGCCGACCACGCCCGCGCCCGGGCCACCAGGGTGAACAACTCGGCACCTCCGGCGGACGGCAGCACCTGATCGGGGCCGACCCGGTGGGCGTCGGCGATGGCCGCCCGCGCCGGCCCGGAGTCGGGATAGGCGGCGAGATCGTCGAAACTGGACTTGATCACCTCGGCCAGCCAGCCCGGCGGTCTCGGGATCCGTACGTTCACGGCGAGGTCGACCAGCCCATCGCCCAAGTCCCGGTCCCCGTGGTATCCCAGGTCCTCCCGCAGATCCTCCTGACCCAGGTCCCCCCGCCCCAGATCCACCGAGTTCTGTTCCGGTATCCACGCCTGTTGTGGTTTTCGGTACAAAAGTCGGTCGGCGAAGGTGTGGACGGCGCCGGCGAAGCGGGCGGCCACACTGGGATGGCCGGCCCAGTGCAGATGCAGGTACGAGGCGTGCACGCTCGGGGTGCCCGTATCGGCGGGGTCGAGGGAGAAACCGACCGGGACACCGTCGACCAGCCAAGCCGGCTGATCACCCACGCTGGGGGTCACCACCGTCCGGTGGAACTCGTGCCCGGTCACTCGGCGTCCGGTCACGCCGAGAAGATGATCATCGGGCGCGATCGCCGTACGGTAGCCGAGCGTCAACGCACGCGTTATCGTGGCCGCGGCCTCGATCGCTCCGACCATGGTGACGTCGTCGACCGTTCGGCACAGGTAGAGCAGCCCGGCACACTCCGCGACCGTGGGCATCCCCGCCCGGATCGCCCGCCGCAGTGCGGTGATCATGGAGTTGTTGGCGGCGAGTTCGCCCGCGTGCACCTCGGGAAACCCGCCTCCCAGATAGAGACCCGCGGTGCCGGGCGGGAGCTCGGAATCAACGGTGGGATCAAAGATCACCGGTCGCAGACCGGCCGCGCTGAGGAGCTCGGTCGTCTCGGGATAGCGGAACGTGAACGCTCGCCCACCGGCGACGGCCACCACGGGCTGCTCCCGCACCCTTCCGGAGTTGTCAGCCTCGGTGGCCGCCCGGGCGACCAACGGGGCCGACAACTCGGAGAGGGCGGTGTTCGGATCCCAGGGGTGGCCCAGCAGCGGCGGCGCCGAGTGCGCGATGGCGAGCACTTTCGTCACGTCGATGTGCTCGGCGATCTGCGCGGCGAGCCGGTCCAAACCCTGCTGGGCCCGCGGTCGTTCGGCGACCGGCACCAGACCGAGGTGCCGTGAGGGTGCCTCGATCCCGGCGTCTCGGGGGAGGACTCCCAGCACCGGGATACCCGTGGCCTCCATCGCCTGGACCACTTCGTCTGAATGCCGCCTCGAACCGGCCTTGTTGAGAATCACCCCGGCGATCCGGGTCTCGGGATCGAACGTGGTCAACCCGTGCACCAGTGCCGCCGCGGTCCGCGAGACCTGGGAGATGTCGAGCACCAACACGATCGGGGCGCCGACCACTCGGGCTACGTGCGCGGTGGAGGCGAAGCCGTCGCCGCCGATCCGGCCGTCGAACAGACCCATCACCCCCTCGATCACGGCGGCGTCGGCCTGCTCGGGTACGGCCGCCCCGTGCAGTAACAACGGCACCAGGGAGTCCTCAACACACAGGAACGGGTCCAGGTTGCGACCGGGTCGGCCCGTGGCCAGCGTGTGGTAGCCGGGGTCGATGTAGTCGGGTCCGATCTTGAATCCGGCCATCGCCAGCCCGCCCGCCCGCAGCGCCGCCAGCAGTCCAGTGGCCACGGTGGTCTTGCCGTGCCCAGAAGCCGGGGCGGCGATGACGATCCGGGGGAGCTGGTGGGAGACCGGGGTCCGGTCCGAGGTCACCATTCGATACCCCGCTGCCCCTTCTGGCCCTGGTCGAACGGGTGTTTGATCTTGGTCATCTCGGTGACCATCTCCGCGATCTCGATGATCTTGGGATCGGCGCGACGCCCGGTGATGATCACGTGTTGGTGGCCGGGCCGCTCGCTCAACGTGCTCACCACGTCCTCGACGTCCAGCCAACCCCAGTTGATCGGGTAGGTGAACTCGTCCAGGACATACAGGCCGTGCGTCTGCGTCGCCAGCCGACGCTTGATCTCCGCCCACCCCTCGCGAGCTGCTGCCGCATGGTCGTCCTCGCTGCCGGACTTGCGGCTCCATGACCAGCCCGAGCCCATCTTGTGCCACTCGATCGGCCCCCCGGCTCCGGTCGTGGCGTGCACCTGAGCCAGCGACTCCAGCGCCGACTGCTCACCGATCCGCCACTTCGCCGACTTGACGAACTGGAAGACCCCGATCGACCAGCCCTGACTCCAGCCGCGCAGGGCCAGGCCGAACGCCGCGGTCGACTTGCCCTTGCCGTCGCCGGTATGCACGATGAGCAGCGGCCGGTGACGCCGCTGTCGGGTGGTGAGGCCGTCGTCGGGGACTTCGGTGACCGCGCCTCGGGCCATCAGGCGGCCCGCCGCGTACTTGCCACTCCGGCCAGTGCTTCGGCACTGACCTCGCGCAGCCGCACGTACTGCGCCCCGAGATCGGTGGCCAACCCCAGAGCCAGACCCAGACTCATCCGGCCCGACTCGCAGTCCACGACCACCGCGTCCACGCCCAGAGTCCGCAGATAGCGGGCCGACTGCCGCGCCCGATCCAGCGCGTCCGGGCCGGAGGTGGCCCGCCCGTCGGTGACCACGACCAGCAGGGGCCGGCGCCGTGGATCGCGGATCTGTTCCCAGCGCAGGGTCTCGGCCGCGCAGAGGAGCCCTTCGGCCAGAGGGGTCCGGCCACCGTTCGGCAATTCGGTCAGCCGCCGGGCGGCGACCTCGACCGAGGAGGTGGGGGGCAACGCCAGGGTCGCGGCGGCGCCACGGAACGTCACCAACCCGACCTTGTCGCGTCGCTGATAGGCGTCCAGCAGCAGCGACAGCACCGCCGTCTTGACCTCAGTCATCCGCTTGCGGGCCGCCATCGAGCCGGACGCGTCGACGCAGAACAGCACCAGATTGGACTCTCGGCCCTCGGTGACCGCCGTTCGCAGATCGACCCGGGCGAACCTCAGCCGGTCCCCGGGCCGCCGGCCGCGGCGCAGTTGCTCGGTGGCCGCCGCGCGCACCGTGGCCGGGAAGTGCAGCCTGCTCCCGGACGTGGTGGTGGCGCCGACAGTCCGGCCGACGCTGGTCAAAGCCCGGCTGCGGCGGCCGGCCTCACCGCCCCCGGTGCCGCGGACGCTCAGCAGTCGCGCCCGGTACGGCTGCTCGGCCTGGGCCAGGCTGGTCGGTGTCGGCTCGCCGGGTGCTTCATGGGCCTGGCCGTCGTCGGTCGCGGAATCGGTGCGGTCGGAGGGGGCACTCGTCTCCGGCTGATCCGAGGGCCCGGACTCACTCGGGCTCTGATCGGTCGGATCAGCTGGAGAGTCCTCGCCGTTCGGTGGGGTGGCGGCGCCGTCCGGATCCGGGGTAGGCGGCTCGCGCTCGGGCTCGGGTTCCGGTTCGAGGTCGTCGTCGCCCAACAACCGGTCCAACAGCTCCTCGTCCAGCCCGGGAGCGTCGAACGGGTTGCGCCGGCGCCGGTGCGGGAGCGCGAGCCGGGCGGCGGCACGGATGTCGGCCCGGGTGACGTCGGTCCGGTCGTGCCAGGCGGCGTGGGCGATCGCGGCCCGGGCGGTGACGATGTCGGCCCGCATCCCATCCACCTCGAAGCCGGCGCAGACCCCGGCGATCTTGGTCAGCGCCCAGTCGGATAGGCCGACGTCCGGCAGTCTCTTCGCCGCCGCGGCCAGCCGATCCCGGATCGCTGCCTCGTCGCTGGCGAAACGCGCGACGAACCGGACCGGGTCGGCGTCGAAAGCCAGCCGCCGCCGGACAACTTCCGACCGCTGTGCCGGCTCCCGCGGGGCGACGACCTCGACGGTCAAGCCAAACCGATCGAGTAACTGCGGACGCAGCTCACCCTCCTCGGGATTCATGGTGCCGACCAGGACCAGCCGGGCGGCGTGCGCGACGGACACGCCGTCCCGTTCGACGGTGGAACGTCCCATGGCCGCGGCGTCGAGCAGCAGGTCGACCAGGTGATCGTGCAGCAGGTTGACCTCGTCGACGTAGAGAATCCCGCGGTGCGCGGCCGCCAGCAAGCCGGGTTCATAGCTCACCTGACCCGCGCCCAGCGCCTGCTGGAGGTCGAGGGAGCCGATCACCCGGTCCTCGGTGGCCCCGACCGGCAGCTCGACCAGCCGGGCGGGACGGGTGAGAGCGAGTGTCTCGGTGTGCGGTCCGTCGGGACAGCTGGGGTCGGGGTCGGTTGGGTCGCAGGAGAATCGGCAGCCCGGCACCACCTGCTGGTCCGGGAGCACCGCCGCTAGGGCGCGCACCATCGTCGATTTCGCCGTCCCCTTCTCGCCGCGGACCAGCACCCCGCCGACCTCCGGGGAGATCGAGGTCAGCACCAGGGCCAGAGCCATGTCGTCGGAGCCGACGACCGCCGAAAACGGGAACGTACGCACGCTACTGGTCATCTCCGGGCGCAACCACTGGGTCAAGACCTCCTCGCGGGTGTCCACGCCCGCTGTCGTCTGGCACCGCCGGTGCGGCGGCGGGCGGCAGGGACGTTCTGGCTGGCCGGCCCACCGGGTAGGTGGTTCGGGTTCACAGTGGCGGGACCGCTCCAGATCTGCCCTGGATTCCTCACCTGTCGCCGTGGCTGATCATCCCACACCCGCTCGCGTGGTGTCCTGGTCACGTAGGGTCAACGGCTGTGGAGCGGCTCGACGTCGTCGGGATGCCGGCCGGGGGGTGGAGCGAGCTGGGCGAGACGGCTCGTCAAGTGATCGCCGCTGCGGAGGTGCTGCTGGGCGGCCGCCGCCATCTGGATCTCGTGCCCGACAATGCGAGCACGAGAGACCGGATCTGGTGGCCGAGCCCGCTGCGACCGGCGCTGCCCGGTCTGCTGGAGCGCTACGCAGGGCGGCGCGTGGTTGTCCTGGCCAGCGGCGACCCACTGGTCTCGGGCATCGGCACCACCCTGATCGAACTGCTCGGCCCAGCCGCCGTACGCATCCATCCGGCCGTCTCCTCGGTCGCTCTCGCCCGCGCCCGGATGGGCTGGCCGAGCGAAGACGTCACGGTGGTCACCGTGGTTGGTCGCGATCTCGGCCTGGTCCGACGCCACCTCGGACCGGACCGGCGACTGGTGGTCCTCTCGTCCGGGTCCGACACCCCCACCGAACTCGCTCAGTTGCTGGTCGACGCCGGCTACGGGCCGAGTGCGCTGACGGTGCACGCCGACCTCGGGACCGAGGCAGAGACCCGATCTCGGGTGCGTGCCGACGACGCGGTGACGCAGCGATCGCTGGTGGATGCGCCGCGACTTAACCTGGTGGCCGTGGAGTGCCGGAGCGCGGCCGGGACCCGGCCGCTCGGTCCCGGCCCCGGCCTGCCCGACGACGTCTTCGACTCCGACGGGCAGCTGACCAAGCGGGATCTCCGCGCCTCGGCGCTGGCCAGACTCGCGCCGATACCCGGTGAGTTGCTGTGGGACCTGGGCGCCGGCGCCGGGTCGATCGCCATCGAGTGGGCCCGCACCGATCCGCACTGCCGAGCCATCGCCGTGGACCGGGTGCCGGATCGGTCCGCCCGCATCACCGCCAACGCCGCCCGGCTCGGAGTGCCGGATCTCCAGGTGATCACTGCCGACGTGAGCACCACGATCGAATGGCTGCCCCGGCCGGCGGCGATCTTCATCGGCGGCGGCGCCGAAAATGACCTGATCCGCCGTTGCTGGCACCTGTTGCCACCAGGCGGCCGCTTGGTTGTGCATGCCGTCACGGTGGAGACCGAACAGGTGGTGCTCCGGGCGTGGCGGGCGTTCGGGGGCGAGTTGATCCGGATCGGGGTGGAGCGGATGGAATCCCTCGGTGGCTTCCATGGGTGGAAACCCGCTCGCGCCGTGGTCCAGTGGGCCGCGGTGCGCGGAGCGGACGGAGCCTCCTCGTGACCGTGCACTTCATCGGCGCCGGCCCGGGGGCCGCCGATCTGTTGACCTTGCGGGCGGCTCACCTGATGGCGAGCTCGCCGGTCTGCGTCTACGCCGGCACCTACCTCGACGCCGGGGTCTTGACCCACTGCCCATCCGACGCCACGTTGATCGACTCCTCACAACTGTGCCTGGACGAGATCACCGACCAGTTGGTCAGCGCGCACCGCGCCGGCCAGGACGTGGCGAGACTTTGCTCCGGAGACCCATCGCTCTACTCCGCCCTGGCCGAGCAGGCCCGACGGCTTGATCGGGCTGGGGTGCCCTGGGACGTCACCCCCGGGGTGCCGGCCTACGCCGCCGCGGCAGCCGTGCTGCGGCGGGAGCTGACCGTGCCCGAGGTGGCTCAGACGGTGGTGTTGACCCGGGCTCAGACGGCCTCGACCGCCATGCCGGAGCCGGAGTCGTTGGAACGGCTGGCCCAGACCTGCTCGACGCTGGTGCTGCACCTGGCGATCCGACGGACTCGTGAACTGGCTGGCCGGCTGACCGCCTTTTACGGCGCGGAGTGCCCGGTCGCCGTCGTCGCTCGGGCCAGCCAGCCCGACCAGCTCGTCCTGCGCGGCACACTGGACGACATCGCCGATCAGGTCGAGACCGCCGGTCTCCGCCAGGCCGCGGTGATCATCATCGGACCGGCCCTGGCCGCCGAGGGCTTCGTGGACTCCCACCTCTACCGCTCCCGCGTCACCTGACTATTTCTATACACAAATTATCTCTGTGTCCTGACGTGCTGTCGCAGGATCGGCCGTACGTGCTGGCCACCGAGCAGCAACGGAGGTCGTAGGCTTGCACCACGAAGCCGGGACAGGGGACCTGATGACTACACCCGAGGCAACCGTCAACGGACACTCGATCGCCTTCGGCGACCTGCCGCCCCACACCACCGCACTGGACTGGATTCGTGATCTTGGCTTCACCGGAGCCAAGGAGGGCTGCGCCGAGGGGGAGTGCGGGGCCTGCGCGATCCTGGTGGCCCGGCCCAGCACCATCGGCGACGACACGACGGAATGGGTCTCGATCAACGCCTGTCTGATTCCCGCGGCCAGTCTTGACGGGCAAGACGTGCTCACCTCGGAGGGCCTGGGCTCTCCGGAGCAGCTGCATCCGGTCCAGCGTGAGATCGCTGTCCGGGGCGGGTCGCAGTGCGGCTATTGCACGCCGGGCTTCGTCTGTGCCATGGCCGCGGAGTATTACCGGGCGGGGCGCGTCGTCGACGCCCACCCGGAAGCAGCCGATGAGCCTGAGCGCGGAGCGAACGGCTTCGACCTGCACGCCCTGAGTGGCAACCTCTGCCGGTGCACCGGCTACCGGCCGATTCGCGACGCGGCGTTCGCTCTGGATGAGCCGGCGGCCGACGATCTCCTGGCGGCTCGCCGAGCTGATCCCGCCCCGGTGAGCCGAGCGACCCGAGTGTCCAGCAACGGCGCGGAGTACGTTCGACCAGCCGACCTGGCAGCGACGCTGGAGTTTCTGCACGAACGACCCGATGCCACCGTGGTGGCCGGATCGACGGATTGGGGTGTGGAGGTCAACCTCCGGGGCCGCCGCGAGCCGCGCGTCGTGGGCATCGACCAAGTCCCGGAACTGCGGGAGCTGACCGTCGACGATGACGCCTTCACCCTCGGTGCCGCGCTCACCTTGACCGAGTTGGAGCGACGTCTCGACGGGGCGATTCCCCTGCTGGGCCAGGTGTTCCCGCAGTTCGCCTCGCGTCTGATTCGCAACGGCGCGACGCTCGGCGGCAACCTCGGCACGGCATCCCCGATCGGGGACTGTCCACCCGCGTTGCTTGCTCTCGAGGCCGAACTGGTCCTGGCCTCGGTGGCCGGGCAGCGCACGGTGGCGCTGGCTGACTACTTCACCGGCTACCGGCAGACGGTCCGTAGGCCCGACGAGCTGATCAAGGCCATCCGGATCCCGCGCCCCCTGGCGCCGCTGACCGCGTTCCACAAGATCGCCAAGCGACGCTTCGACGACATCTCCAGCGTGGCCGTTGGCTTTGGGCTGACGCTGGTCGACGGCAGCGTCGAAAAGGCTCGGATCGGGCTCGGCGGTGTGGCCGCCACTCCACTGCGAGCAACCGCCACGGAAGCCGCTCTGGTAGGTCGGCGGTGGGACGAGCCAACAGTTCGCACCGCCGCGGAGGTGCTGACGACCGAAGGCACCCCGATCGACGATCAACGCTCGAGCGCGGCGTACCGCTCGGCGATGTTGGGCCAATCACTGCGCAAGTTCTATCACCACACCACCACCGGAGCCCTGCCATGAGTCACCTTTCCCGGCGGCCGGAGTCCGGCCCGGATTCCTACGAGGTCGGCAAGGCCATCCCCCACGAATCGGCCGCTCTCCACACCACCGGCCTGGCGCTGTACACCGACGATCTCGTCGGCCGCACCAAGGACTGCCTGCATGCGTACCCGGTGCAGGTCTTCGTCGCCAAGGGCAAGGTCACCACGCTGGACGTTCAGCCGGCGTACGCCGTGGCCGGGGTGGTCCGGGTGCTCACCGGCGCGGACGTGCCCGGCGTCAACGACGCGGGCGTCAAGCACGACGAGCCGCTGTTCCCCACCGAGACCAAGTTCTTCGGCCATGCCGTCTGCTACGTGCTCGCGGAGACGCTCGAGGCGGCCCGGCTCGGGGCAGCCGCAGTAGTGGTCGAGGTCGAACCCGAGCCGGCCCTGATCAACGTCAAAGACGCCATCGCGGCCAAGGAGTTCCAAGGGGCTCAGCCCACCGTGCAGCGCGGCGACGTCGAGGAGGGTCTGCGGGCAGCGCCGCACGTGTATTCCGGCACGTTCGAGTTCGCCGGGCAGGAGCACTTCTATATCGAGACCCACTGCGCGTTGGCCCACGTCGACGAGGCGGGTCAGGTGTTCGTGCAGTCCAGCACCCAACACCCATCCGAGACCCAGGAGATCGTCGCGCACGTCCTCGGTAAGCACAGCCACGAGGTGACCGTGCAGTGCCTGCGGATGGGCGGTGGCTTCGGCGGCAAAGAGATGCAACCGCACGGCTTCGCCGCGGTCGCGGCACTGGGCAGCGTGTTGACCGGCCGGCCGGTCCGGGTGCGCCTCAACCGCGCGCAGGACCTCACCATGACGGGCAAGCGGCACGGATTCCACGCCGAATGGCGGGTCGGATTCGACGACGACGGCAAGTTGATGGCGCTCCAAGCCACCTTGACCGCCGACGGTGGCTGGAGTCTCGATCTGTCCGAACCGGTGCTCGGGCGGGCGCTGTGCCATCTCGACAACACCTACTGGATTCCTAATATTCGGGTCAACGGACGGATCGCGAAGACCAACAAGACCTCCAACACGGCGTTCCGCGGCTTCGGCGGTCCGCAGGGGATGATGGTGATCGAGGACATCATCGGCCGGTGCGCGCCGTTGCTGGGACTGGACCCGGACGACGTGCGACGTCGCAACTTCTATACCGAAGGCCAGACCACCCCGTACGGACAGCCGGTGCATCAGACCGACCGGCTGCGAGCCGTCTGGGACCAGGTGCACACCTCTGCTGACCTGGACCGCCGGTGGGCCGAGATCGCCGCGTTCAACGCCGAGCACCCGCACGTCAAGCGGGCGATTGCCGTCACGGCGGTGAAATTCGGGATCTCGTTCAATCTGACCGCGTTCAATCAGGCCGGCGCGCTGGTGCACGTCTACAAGGACGGCTCGGTGTTGATCAACCACGGTGGCACCGAGATGGGCCAGGGCCTGCACACCAAGATGCTCCAGGTGGCCGCGACCACGCTCGGTGTGCCGCTGGCCAAGGTGCGGCTGGCTCCGACCCGCACCGACAAAGTGCCCAACACCTCCGCTACGGCTGCCTCATCGGGGGCCGACCTCAACGGGGGAGCGGTGAAGAACGCCTGCGAACAGATTCGCGACCGCCTCGCGCGGGTGGCGGGGGCGGAACTCGACGTGTCGCCGGCTGAGATCCGGTTCGTCGACGGCGCCGCGTACGCGTTGGGCAACGCCGAGGGGGTCTTGTGGGAGGACGTCGTCTTGACGGCCTACTACCAGCGGGTGCAGCTGTCCGCGGCCGGCTACTACCGGACCGAGGGTCTGCACTGGGACTCCTCGACGATGACCGGCTCACCGTTCAAGTACTTCGCGTACGGGTGCGCGGCGACCGAGGTCGAGGTGGACGGATTCACCGGCGCCTACCACACGCGACGGGTCGACATCGTCCACGACGTCGGCGACAGCCTGTCGCCACTGGTCGATCTGGGCCAGATCGAGGGCGGCTTCGTCCAGGGTGCGGGATGGCTCACCCTCGAAGACCTCCGGTGGGACGAGAGCGACGGCCCCGACCGCGGCCGGCTGACCACCCAGGCCGCCAGCACCTACAAGTTGCCCAGTTTCTCCGAACTGCCGACCGAGTTCAACGTGCAACTGCTGCAAAGGGCGCACGAGGAGGGCGCGGTGTACGGCTCGAAAGCCGTCGGCGAGCCGCCGCTGATGCTGGCGTTCTCGGTCCGCGAGGCGCTGCGGCAAGCCGCCGCGGCGTTCGGTCCGGACGGCACCAGCGTCGACCTGGCGTCGCCGGCCACACCGGAGGCGGTGTGGTGGGCGCTCGCCGAGGCGGCGAAGGGCCACGAGCACGGGCATGTCGCCGACGGCGCGGACGGTGCGTACCCCGAGCCGTCCGATCCGGCTGCGCCGGAGCGGCATCCCGAATCCGAAGTGTGGCAGCACACCGATCACCACGTCACCACCCTGACCAAGGTGTGAATCGTGGACTGGCTATCCGCGCTGGAGAGACTGCGCTCCCGCCGCGAGGCCGGGGTGATGGTGACGTTGGTGAGCGTCCGTGGGCACTCTCCGCGCGCGGCTGGCGCCAAGATGGTCGTCTCGGCCGAGCACACCTGGGACTCGATCGGAGGTGGGAACCTCGAGGCGGTCGCCGTGACCCGCGCCCGCGGTCTGCTCGCCAGGTTCGCGACCGAACCAGCGACGTTCACCGTGAACCTGTCCGACCAGGCGCCGGTCGAGCACGGCGTGCAATGCTGCGGCGGCCAGGTGCGCGTGCTCCTGGACCCACTGCCGGTGCTGCCCGCTGTCGCTGTCTTCGGTGTCGGGCATGTCGGATGGGAACTGGCCCTCATCCTCGCCCGCCACGAACTCGACCTGCACCTGATCGACTCGCGACCCGAGCAGTTCGCCGACGCCCGGCTCGCCGTTCTCGCCGACGCGACGGCGCGGGTCCACACCCACCACGTGCCGGTGCTGCCTGAGCTCGTGCTCGGCGAGCTGCCGCCCGGGACTCACGTTCTGGTCATGACCCACGACCACGCCGAGGATGCGGCTCTGGTCGACGCGGCCTTGCGCACCGAACACCTGGCTTCGATCGGCTTGATCGGCTCGTCGGCGAAATGGAGCCGCTTCGGCAAGAAGTTGCGGGCCGACGGGCATGAGCCGGACGTGCTGGCCCGGGTCACGACCCCGATCGGGCTGCCCGAGCTGGCGGGAAAGGACCCCGCGACGATCGCCGTCGGCGTGGCGGCCGCGTTGCTGATGGCCTTCGAGCGGGAGACAACCATGTCCCGCGCGCAGGCCTCGCCGCCGGTCCAAGACGTGCCGCCGGGCGGTCGTCGGACGAAACCGGTGACCGAACGCCGATGACGATCTTCCACGGCACTTTCGTCGACGTGCCGGAGAACCCGTTCGATGGCGGCCGGCTGCGCACCGCGCAGGCTCTGCTGGTGGGTGAGGGCGCCATCGTCGAGCGAGGTGCGCTCGCCGACCTGCGGAGCAGCAGCCCCGACGAGCCGGTGGTCGATCTGACCGCGGGTCTGGTGTTGCCCGGTTTCGTGGACGCCCACGTCCACTTCCCGCAGCTGCGAATAATCGGCACGCTCGGCTTGCCACTGCTGGACTGGCTCGAACACAGCGCGTTGCCCGAGGAGGCCAGGCTGGCCGACATCGATTACGCCCGAGGGGTGGCTCGCGACTTCGTGACCGGACTGCTCCGGGCCGGCACGACCACCGCGCTCGTGTTCGGAGCTCACTATGCCGCGGCGGTCGACGCCCTGTTCGCCGAGGCGGGCCCACGCGGCCTCCGGATAACGGCGGGACTGGTGGTCAGCGATCGACTGCTGCGGGACGACCTGCTGACCACCCCGGAGCGAGCGTACGACCAAGGATTGGAGTTGGCTCAGAGATGGCACGGCTCCGGGCGGCTGCGATACGCCGTCACGCCGCGCTTCTCGTTGTCGTGCTCGGATTCCCTGCTGGAGTCCTGCGCCGCACTGCACCAACACGTCGACGGCTCGTGGTTGACGTCTCACCTGAACGAGGATCGCGCCGAGGTGGCGGCGGTCGAGAAGCTTTTCCCCGGTTGTGACTCTTACCTGGACACCTACGCCCAGCACCAGCTGGTCGGCGCACGGAGCGTGTTCGCGCACAATGTGCATCCGAGGTCGACCGAACTGGCCGAACTGGGCCGTTCCGGCGCCAGTGTCGCTCACTGCCCGACCAGCAACTCCGCTCTGGGCAGCGGCCTCTTCCCGCTGCGCGAGCACGTCGCGAACGGAGTCCGAGTCGCGCTGGGGTCTGACGTGGGTGGCGGGACGGGACTGTCGCTCCTGAAAGAAGGCCTACAGGCCTATTTCATGCAGCAACTCCTGGGCGAGGCCGGTATCCCGCTCACTTCGGCCCACCTGCTGCATCTGGCTACGGCATCCGGGGCGGCCGCGCTCGGGCTGACAGGTCAGGTCGGGGAGTTCTCGGTCGGCAGTCAGTTCGACGCGTTGTGGGTACGCCCGGTTGAGGGTTCGGCGCTGGACTGCGGCCTGCGCAACGTCGACTCGGCTGAGGCCGCACTCGCCAAGGTGTTCGCGCTCGGCACCGATGCCGATGTGGCCGCGGTGTGGATCGGCGGGCAGCGCGCCGCCAACCGGTGATGACCACCGGAAAAGCGCACCTCGTCACCGAGGTGTTCCCCTCCCAGGGTCAGGGCGCGTACCGTGTCGCAGTGGTTCCCCGTTCCGCGGTGAGCGGGGTCTCGGCGTGTCGCCCAGAATCGCTCCTCACTCCCGAGAGGCTCCGCTCATGACCCAGACTCAGGCTCCCGAGCCGGCCACCTCCACCGGGCCGATCACCGGTTTCGACCGTTATTTCGGCATCACCGCGCAGGGTTCGACCATCCCGCGGGAGTTGCGCGCCGGGTTCACCACCTGGCTGACCATGAGCTACATCCTGGTGGTCAACCCGCAGGTGCTGTCCAGTGCCATCGACGTGCCGAACGCGTTCACCCAACTGCTCACCACCACCTGCTTGGCCGCGGCGTTCGGATCTCTGGCCATGGGCATCGTCGCCCGGTATCCGTTCGCCCAGGCGCCCGGGATGGGTCTGAACGCCTTTTTCGCCTACTCCGTGGTGGCGGCTATGGGATTCCCCTGGCAAACCGCGCTGGGGGCGGTGTTCATCTCCGGGGTCCTGTTCGTGGTGTTGAGCGCGGTCGGGGCCAGACGGGCGATCGTCAAGGCCATCCCGTTGAGCCTGAAGCTGGCCATCACGGCCGGCATCGGCGCTTTCCTGGCCTTTTTGGGCTTCAAGTCCGCCGGCATCGTGGTGATCAATGAGGCCACGTTGGTCGGCTTGGGCTCTTTGACCGCACCCACCGCCTGGCTGGCCATCATCGGATTGCTCGGTACCGCGGTGCTGATGTTCAAGAAGGTGAAGGGCGCGATCCTGTACGGGATCATCGGCACCTCCCTGATCGCGATCATCGCCCAGATCCCGGTGTACGTGGGCGCCGACGGTGCGCTGGTGCCGTTCTCCGGCTTCGCCGACGGGGTCATCGGTCTGCCGGTCTGGCCCGGGGACCTGATCGGCGCACTCGACATCGGTGCTGCGCTGGGACTCGGCCTGTTCAGTGTGGTCTTCACCTTCTTCTTCGTCGACTTCTTCGACGCCACCGGGACGCTCACCGGTCTGGCGCAGCGGTCCGGCTATCTGGACGCAGGAGGCGACATGCCGCGGGCCCGGCTGACCTTCTCGATGGACGGGCTGGCCGCCATGTTCGGGGCGTTCGTGGGGACCTCGACCACCACCGCGTACGTGGAGAGCGCCTCGGGGATCGAGGAAGGCGGCCGTACCGGGGTGACGGCCAGCACGGTCGGCGTGCTGTTCATCCTGTCGACCTTCCTCTGGCCGCTCGCCGGTGCGGTGCCGGGGGCGGCGACCGCCCCAGCCCTGATCCTGGTCGGTGCGTTGATGATGCAGGCCGCCGGAGACATCGACTGGACCGACCTGTCCCACGGCGTCCCGGCCTTCCTGACCGTGATCTTGATGCCGCTGACCTTCTCGATCGCCAACGGGGTGAGCTTCGGGGTGATCTCCTACTGCGTGATCAAGCTGGCCAGCGGGGAGGGCAAAAAGATCAGCCCAGTCCTCTACCTGGTGGCGGCGCTACTGGTGGCCCGGTACGTCTTCCTCGACGAGGGTTGACTCGGCGAGCGGGAGACGCCTGCCTAGTCGGCGGCCGGCGCCTTGACCACCAGCACCGGGATCTCAGCGTGCAGAATGACGCTCTGGGTGACGCTGCCCAGGAACAGTTTGCCAACCGGGGTCCGGCGGCGGGCCCCGACGACCAGCAACTCGGCGTCGAGTTCGCCGACGATGTCCAGCACGGCCTCGGCGACGTCTTCACCGGTGGTCACCCGCAGCGTCCAGTCGAGGTCGGTCAAATTCACCTCGGACAAGATGGTGGCGATCTCGTCGCTCACTGCGGCGTTGTGTGCCTCGATCACGTCGAGGTCGACCCCTTCGGCCACGTGGATGACGGCCATCGGCGCGGCGCGCAAGTGCGCCTCCCTCGCGGCCTCCCGCAGGGTTTGACGCCCGATCGCGGATGTCTGATGGGCAACGACCACGCTCATAGTGAGGCCTCCTCGGTCCGGGATGACGCCAACCTAGCGGTAGGGCTCCCCGTCGGAGTTGTCAGCGTCCGTGGTCACCGGAGCGATCACCGGCGCTGACCACTCGGGCTTCGGAGCGGCGGGTCCACACCCGGTCGTCGACAACCGAGGTCTGGTCGGTCCCGATGATCACCAGGCAGCGCATGTCCACCACGGTCGGGTCGAGGGCTTGCAGGGTCGTGACCAGCACGTCCTCGCCTTGGCGCCCGACATCGCGGCCGACGATCACCGCGGTCTCACCGCTTCGGTACTCGAGCAGCAGGTCCCGGGCGCGCGCCACCTGGCTGGTGCGGCTGCGGGACGCCGGGTTGTAAATCGCGATCACCAGCTCGGCGGTCGCCGCTGCCCGCAACCGGCGCTCGATCAAGTCCCAACTCTTCAGCCGGTTCGACAGCGACAACACCACGTAGTCCCCGCCGAGTGGAGCTCCAGCCTGAGCGGCCACCGCCTGCGCTGCGGTGACGGCGGGCAGCACCGTGACGCCGACCCCGGCGTAACGCTCATCGGCGGTTGCCGCTTCGAAAGCGGCCGACGCCATCCCGAACACTCCGGCGTCGCCACCGGAGACCAGCGCGACCTTCTCCCCGGCCAGGGCGAGATCCAGGGCCAGCCGGGCGCGATCGAGTTCCACGGTGTTGCCGCTGGCGTGCCGCTGCAGTCCGGGCCGGGGTGGGACCCGGTCCACGTACGGTCCGTAGCCCACGACGTGATCCACGCAGGCGAGCGCGTCGGTCACCTCGGGGGTGACCCAGCGATCCGGTCCGGGTCCGAGGCCGAGGACCAGCAGCTCGGCGGTCGTGGTGTCGGCGGGGATCGGTGTGGGGGTCGCAGTGTCCGCCCGGCCGGCGCTGTCCTCCCGGCGGTCGTGCCCGGGAACCACGATGGAGGAGAAGTACGGAACCGAGCCGGCGTCGACTTCACTCACCGGTCGGACGATCTGGAGACCAGTGCTGGCTCGCTCCACGTAGACCGCGTCAGCGAGTCGACCCGCCTGCCGCAGCGCCTCGCGGACGCCGGCGAAGGTCCGTCCCAGCTTCATGATCACCGCGGCCTCGGTATTGGCCAGCCTCCGGGCCAGTTCCGGCACCGAAAGGGTGCCGGGTAGCACGGTGAGCACGTCTTCGTGGCGGGTCAGCGGTAGCCCGGCGGCTGCCGTCGACGCGCTCACCGAGGTCACGCCGGGGACGATCTCGCAGGTGAACCGGTCGGCCAACCGGTCGTGCAGATACATGTAGGAGGAGTAGAAGAGCGGGTCGCCCTCGGCCAGCACCACCACGTTTCGGCCGGCGTCCAGGTGCGCCGACAGCCGGTCCGCCGAGGTGTCGTAGAACGCGTCGAGCTGGGCGTAGTAGTTGCTGGCCCCCTCGGTCCGGCCGACGGTCACCGGGTAGGCGAGCAGTTCCTCGACCGCCCCGGCCGGGATGTGATCGGCCACGATGGAGCGGGCGATCGAGTCGCCCCTGGGGCCGGAGTGGTAGGCGACCACGTCGGCTGCCGCGATCAGCCGGGCGGCTTTGACGGTCAGCAGCTCGGGGTCGCCAGGGCCGACACCGACGGCGTACAAGGTCCCGTTGGGAGTCACAGTTCTTCCTCCCGGGCCAAGGCGTTGACGGCCGAGGCGCACAGGGCCGACCCGCCCCGACGTCCGTGCACCACCAGATACGGGATCAGGCTCGGGTGCTGGGTAAGGGCGAGCTTCGACTCCGCCGAGCCGACGAAACCGACCGGGATGCCGATGATGGCGGCCGGCTGCGGGCCGCCGTCGCTGATCATCTCCAGCAGACCGAAGAGAGCGGTTGGAGCGTTACCGATGGCCACCACGGCGCCGTCGAGGTCTGGTCCCCACAGGGCGACCGCGGCGGCGGACCGGGTGGTGCCCCAGGTGGCGGCGAGTTCGGGCACCCGCGGATCGCGCAGCAGGCAGTGGACCGGGTTGTCCGCCGGCAGCCGCCGCCGGGTGATGCCGGCGGCGATCATCTCGGCGTCGGTGAAGATCGGGGCGCCCGCGCGCAGCGCTTCTCGGGCGGAGGTGACGAGCAGCGGATGGACCTCGACGTCGGCGACCAGGCCGAGATCACCACTGGCGTGGATCATCCGCACCACCACGCTCTCGGCCTCGGCGGGAACCCGGGACAGGTCAGCCTCGGCCCGGATGGCGGAGAACGACGCCCGGTAGATCGCCGTCGGGTCGTCGACGTAGTCGTACCGGCGGGTAGGACGGCGGTTCATCGCCGACTCATCCTCGACAGCACCCCCGCGCCGACCGAGGCCAGCGCCTCCTCGGGAGAGGGCGCGACCAGGTCCAAATGGTCGCCGGCGGGGGCGCCGCAGCGCCGGTCGCAGCCGGAGACGTGCACTGGGGTGGAGCAGCCGTCGGCGGCGAAGACGGCGGAGTGAGCCAGCAGGTCAGCAATTGCCGTGGTGTCGATCTGGGCCCGCCCACAGAAGGGCGCGCCGACGCAGGCACTGAGCCCGGACCAGGCGGAGTCGGTGTCCACCACGAAACCGGCGGCCCGCAACTCGGCCAGACGGTCGGCCGCGCCCGGGATCACCAGGCCGCGCCAAGGGGTGATCACCACGGGATCCTCGCCAACCAGCGCCGTGACCAGCTCGGCCTGTGCTTGGGTCAGGCGAGCCAAGGGCACCGCGACCGAGGCGGCGTCACCGATCCGACCGAGCCGGATCGCGGGCAGGCCACGGAGCGGGTCGATCTCGGTCAGGTCGAGCGGGTCGGCCCAACCGACCAGGTCGGCCACGTGCCAGGCGCCGTTTCCGGTGCGGGCCACGCTGAAGTCCAGGGCGAGCCTGATCAGGGTCGGCACTACCTCGGCGGTGGTGACGGCGATTCCTCGGGTCGGGGACCCGACCAGTACGAACCCGCCCTGCGGGCTGCGGGCCTGATAGCCGAGGTCGAACGCCAGCCCAAGGACGTCACCGCGCCCGTCGTCGAGAACGAACAAGAACCGACCCGGCAGATCGGCCAGAGCCGGCTGCTCGATCAGACCGGCGTCCAGCGCGTTGATCAGCTCGCCCACATCAGCCATCCCGCCGACGATCCCGGTCAGCGGGGAGGCGACGATGTTGCGGACACGTTCGTGACTGCTCGACGGCAACAGACCGGTCGTGTCGATGGCTGTGACGAAGGCGGGCGGCAACGGATCGGGCAGGCCACGCAACTGCAGACCCGCCCGCGAGGTGAGCTGCAGGATGCCGTTGCCGTAGGAGTTCGCGAGTTCTCGGAGCCGGTGCAACACCGTTCCGGTGGTCCGGCCACCGGGCACCCGCAACCGCACCATCGCCCCGTCGGCGGCCTGGTGCGGGTGGAGCACCCCGGGACAGGCGTCGGGTCGTCTCACCCGCTCATCCTAGAGACGCCGGCCGGAGTCCCGAAGTCGCTCGGGTTTGACGGAGGGCGCCGCAAATGCCGCCCCGCGGCCACCCCCAAAACCCCCCCCCCCCCCCCCCCC
>JAKDLH010000113.1 GCA_030452945.1 Microlunatus sp.
CAGGTTCGACGAGATTGCGAGGTGACCGGCATCGAGCCGGACCCGGACGGGGTGACGGTCCGAATGCTCGACTCCGGGACGGAGGTCCACGTGCGCGCAGGCTACGTCGTCGGATGCGACGGTGCCCACAGCACGGTCCGGCAGCAGTTGGGCGTGGACTTCCCGGGGGACGAGATCCCCGAGGCCTACATGCTCGCCGACGTCGAGGTCGACTGGGACCTTCCCACCGGCTACGCGGTCCGCTGCACGCGGCGAGGAGCGGAACGGGAAGAGATCCTGATGTGCGTTCCGCTGCCCGGCGCGCACCGCTACCGGATGTCGATGCTCGCCGCGCAGGATCTGCTCGACCATCCGTCCAACCAGGAGCCCGGCGGCGGCCCACGACAGGCACCGCAACTGCGGCACATCCAGGACGTGGTGGACCGGCTCTCACCCCAACCCGCTTGGGTGCACAGCATGCGCTGGTCATCGGTGTTTCGGATGAGCCACCGCCTGGCGCAACGGTATTCGGTGGGTCGCGTCTTCCTGGCCGGGGACGCCGCGCACGTCCACCCACCCACCGGAGCTCAGGGCATGAACACGGGTCTGCAGGACGCCTACAACCTGGGGTGGAAGCTCGCCATGGTGCTGTCGGGCGACGCGGCACCGTCGCTGCTCGACTCCTACCACGTCGAGCGCCACCCGGTCGGCGAAGAGGTGGTCGGCCGGACGACCCGAGCGTCCCGCACCGCGGCCGGCGCCGGGGACGACCGGGGTGCGCTGGCCGTGCTGCGAGAGGCACAGCTGCTGGTGGCCTACCCCGACAGTCCCCTCAATGCGCCGGACACCACTTCGGAGCACCTCGCCGAGGGGCCGCCGCCCGGCAACAGGGCGCCGGACGCCGGCGGCCTGCGACAGGACTGTCTAGCCGGATCGTTGCGCTGGCACGAGATGCTGCGTCACCCGCTCCACACCCTGCTGTTGTGGGCGGCCGGCCCCGCGGCGGTGTCGGAAGCCGAAGCGCTGGCCCGGCGGGTAGCCGACCTCGCCCCCGGCCTGGTGCGCGCCTACATCGCGGTGCCGGGCGCCACACCGCACGTCAACGCCTCGGGGCACGTGCTCGCGGACGGCGGTGGCGCGCTGGGCGCGGCATACGGGTTCGCCCCGGCGGTGAGCCAGGTGCAGGGCTATCTGATCCGGCCGGACGGTTACGTGGGCTACCGCTCGTCGCACCCCGCGGCCGACGAGCTGGTCCAGCATCTGCGCACGGCCTACGGATCTCCCACCCGCCACGCCGCCATGGCACAGACCTCATGACCGGCCCGGGAGCGCCCCTCAGCCGGCGCGAGGCCCTCATCGGCCTCACCCCGCTGGGAGTGGTCGCCACCACAACGGGGTGCGGCCACATCCCCTTCCGGCTCTCACGCCGCGCAACCCGTGCACACCTACCGGACCCACGAACCCCCTACAGCCGGGCGAGATCGTCCCCGTCGACATCGCCCTGGTCCCTTCCGCAACCCTGTTCCGTGCCGGTGAGACGCTCCACCTCGTCGTCGCCGGACGATGGCTGTGGCCCACCAATCCGCTCACCGGCAACTTCCCCGCGCGCTACGTCCACACCCCCGCAGGCCGGCGCGCGTTGCCCTGGGGGCCCGACTCCCCGGCCCGCCTGCTCCTACCACTCATCCCACCGAAAAACACCAGCGCAAGGAGAACACCATGAGTCGCACCGACGTCCTCGTCTCGACCGACTGGGCAGAACAGCACCTCACCACACCGGGCGTCGTCTTCATCGAAGTAGACGAAGACGTCACCGCCTATGACAGGGGCCACCTCCCCGGCGCGGTGAAGATGGACTGGAAACTCGACCTGCAGGACCCGGTCCGCCGCGACTTCGTCGACAAGGCGCAGTTCGAGACACTGCTGTCGAAGAAGGGCATCGCCAACGACGACACCGTGGTGCTCTACGGCGGCAACAGCAACTGGTTCGCCGCCTACGCCTACTGGTACTTCAAGCTCTACGGCCACCAGGACGTGAAGCTGATTGACGGCGGACGCAAGAAGTGGGAGCTGGACGCCCGAGCGCTCACCGACGCCCCGGTGGAGCTCCCCGCCACGTCATACGAAGCTCGCGAACGGAATCACGCGATCCGCGCCTTCCGCGACGAGGTCATCGCCGCGACCGGCGTGCACAACCTGATCGACGTCCGTTCCCCCGACGAGTTCTCCGGCAAGGTCTTCGCACCCGCGCACCTGCCACAGGAGCAGCCCTACGTCCCCGGACACATCCCCGGCGCGGTCAACGTCCCGTGGAGCATGGCCGCCAACGACGACGGCTCCTTCAAATGCGACGCTGAGCTGCGTGAGATCTATGCGGGCGTGGACGAGTCGAAGGAGACCATCGCCTACTGCCGGATCGGAGAACGCTCCAGCCACACCTGGTTCGTGCTCAGCGAGTTGCTGGGTCGCTCCAACGTCAAGAACTACGACGGTTCGTGGACCGAGTACGGCTCGCTCGTGGCGGTGCCGGTCGCGCTCGGCAGCGCATCCTGAAGGGGCGCGACGTGTACTTCAAACAGTTCCTGCACGACGACCACGGCTGTGCGTCCTACTTTATTGCCTCGCGCGCGTCGCGAGAGGCTGCTGTGGTCGACCCTCAGGTGGACGTCGACCCCTACCTTGACCTGGCCGCCGAGCGCGGCTATCGCATCACCACCGTGATCGACACGCACCTGCACGCCGATCACGTGTCGGGCAACCGGGCCCTCGCGCGTGCCACGGGCGCCACGGTCCGTCTGCACTCGTCGGCGGAGGTCGCCTTTGCGTTCGCGCCGCTCGAGGACGAGGACGTGCTACCACTGGGGCAGTTGCGCCTCCAGGTGCTGCACACGCCCGGGCACCGGATCGAGTCGATCTCGCTGCTGGTCGTCAACCCGCCACGCAGTCCCGAGCCGTCCATGGTGCTGTCGGGCGACACGCTGTTCGTCGGTGACGTGGGCAGGCCGGATTTCGGCGGTGACGAGGGCGCCGAGCAGCAGTGGTCGAGTGTGCAGCGGCTGCTCACCCTGCCGGACTGGGTCGAGGTTTTCCCTGCCCACTTCGAGGGCAGCTGCGGCAAGGCGATGTGCGGGCGGCCGAGTTCCACGATCGGGTTCGAGCGCCGGTTCAACCCTGTGCTCGCGCTCAGCCGTCAGGAATTCCTGACGTATGCCCGGCAGCCTCCCGCCCGGCCGCTCAACATGACCGCGATCATGGCCACCAACCAAGGCCGTGCGGACCTGTCCCATGCCCAGGAGCTCGGAACCCCGACGTCGCGGATGAGCGTCGCCGAGATGAAGCAGCTCGTCACGGATGGGGCCGTCATCCTGGATGTGCGAGAACCCGCGGAGTACGCAGGAGGACACGTTCCGGGCGCGCGGAACCTGCCGCAGGCAGAATTGCTGACACGCATCGACGAGATCCCTCGAGATCGGAAGCTCATCCTGGTGTGCGAGTCGGGCAACAGGTCACAAGGCGCCGCCCGGTTCCTCGCGCGCCAGGGCTACGAGGACGTCGCCGACGTGATCGGCGGGACTTCGGCCTGGCGACGGTCCGGCGAGCCGCTGGAGCCCTCGCCGACCGGCTGACAATGCTGATCGAGCATGACGTCTGACACGTCGGTGATCCGCAGCGCCCGCCCGGATCCGGTGCTCCCGTCATATGCCGGATCCAGACGGGTCTGGGTAGCGAGTTGTTGATGCATGCGGGCCTTGTGCTGGCCGTGATCAACTTCGGTGACTCCGGCACCGGCAAGAGCCATCTGCTCATCGCTCTCGGCACCAAAGCCGCTATGGGGTCCCGTACCGCCGGCGACGGTAGAGCTGGAGACCTGGCAGGCATCGGCGGGGACGTGTCAAGATCCAGCTTGGACCCGGACTGCCCTGGGAATGTGGTCGGGCTGGGTCAGCCGTTCTCCGCCAGGTACCGGCCCAGCATCTCCTCGGCCTCCGGCGATCCTGGCCGCAGGTGCTCGTGAGCCTCGCCCTGCTTGTGGTTCGCCTCAAGCCACTTCATGAACTCGCGGCGACGTTCGACGTCGGGCAGCTTCTTCTTCAGCCAGCCCGAGTCCTCAAGCTCGACCTTGCTCCCGTCGCTGATCCGCTGCTTCTTTGGGAGCTGGTTGCGGGGGTCGTCGCCGTACTCATCCTCGTACCAGTCCTTGTCCCGGTTCTTGCCTGACATCGCCGCGGCGGTACCCGAGCCGATGGCCCCACCGAAGCCCGGCTTCACCGCCACCGCGGCAACGTCGCTACCGAAGGTTCCCCCACCTGCGAGCGCAAAGGCCGAGCCGCCGCCGAGGTCGAGGGAATTGCCGATCTTGACGGCGGTGGCGAAGTTGCCCTTCACGCCGAGGTACGCCGCGGCAGCCATCGCGATGCTGACCAGCATGCGGAGGAACTCCTTGCTGGCTTCCGTGATCTGCTTCTGGTTGCCCTTGGCGGTCCAGGCCAGGTTCAGCCAGCGCGACGCGTGCTGGAGCGCGCTGGCGATCGCCTGAACCATGCCCGCGGCTCCGAACGCGGCCAGCACCAGCTGGATCAACACCGCAGCGATCTGACCGACTCCGGTCGGCGTGGCGGCCAGCAGCGCGGACGCGGCCTCTGCGGTCAAGAACGCGAGGACGATGCCGATAATCTCGGCTTTGTGCTCGCGGATCACGTCGGCGTACTCACCAGCGACGTCATCGAGGTAGCTCGGGGAGTCGGTGACGCTCTGCAAGATGTCCTCGACGTGCTGGACGAAGCGCTTGACCTTGGCGTACATGCCGTTGGTAAACGAGCCGTCCGGGACGACCGACTCCAGGGCGTGCGCGTACGCCGGGCTGACCAGCCAGATGCGGCGGTCTGCCTCCAACTGCACATTATTGCCACCGCCACCCAGCACCCCTGGGTCCTGGTAGCCGCCCTTGACCCCGGCTCGCCCGGCCTGACGGTTTACATAGAGCAGGACGTTCTCGTAGTAGCGCAAGTCGTGCCCGTCCCGCACGGCCTGCTTGAACTCCTGCACCGCGAGCTTCTCGGCAGTATCGCCCGGCTTGACCTGGTAGAGCTTGGCGAATGGTTCTGGCAGACCGGTGTTGACCCGAAAATTCTGCACATAGCCGCGGACGAGCTTCTCTTCGAGAAACGCGGTGACATACCACCACTCGGCGGTGTCGGGGTGCGTGCCCGACACGAAGACCCGAGTGGCCGGTGGCATCGGTGCGTCGGTCAGGGTCTGCCCGCCCGACTCGGCGGGGCCGGTGCGGATGTTCGACCCGTCGTCGTTGTCGATGAAACCGGTCTTGTTGATCCCGGGCTTGGCTTTGGCCGGTGCGGCTGCGGGCGTCACAGTGGCCACTGGGCCGAACCGCTGGACGACGGCGCGGTTGCCAGCCGAGGCCTGCAGCGCCATCACGTGCCGCGCCTGGAGCGGACCCAAGAGAGCAGCCGTCTTGGCCCCTGGGCCCGCGGCCGGTCGTCGCAGATGGTGACGGGCGCAGTCGGGGACCTCAGCGCACCAGTCCATGCTCGACCGTACGGTCGGAGGCGGCGTCGCCGCAGGTGGACACCGGACAGACAGGAGCGAACCGTTCGCTGCCCGATGGGGCACGGAATCGGTGGCTGTCGGCTGAGCAAGTAACCCGGTCGAGGCGATGTGCTCGTCCAGGTGGGTGCGGCCTCGCACAGGGGTCCGCTTGCGGCACACGAAGTGCCCGCGTGCTGGCTGGTGGCTCACCAGCATCGCCCTCGTCGGGCATCGACTGCATCTGATGCACGATCCTTCGTCGGATGAGAGCGACCGTGCTAAAGCGCTCGGATCTGGCCAGTTCGCTTCGCTTGGCCGGACCGAGAAGGAAGCTTGGGCATCGCAGCCGATTCGGCTCTCTGGGGTCATTGCCTCCAGTGCCTTGTTGCTGGTAACAGCATCTATTCGAGGGAGGCGAATGCTGCCTCGGATGAGTGACTGACTGCGCCACTCCGGGTTGGACGGCTGGCAGAGAGATCGATTTGCGAGACAATCACCGTCGGTGGTCGGCGTTGCCGCGCAGGCTGGTGGAGTGCAAGGCGACCTGCGCTTTCCGTCAGTCGGCGATTGCTTGGTAGACCACCGACCGGAACGTTCGGTCCGGCTGTTGGGATCCGGTCATGTACTGCGTCATGAACACGCCGACGAGATCCTCTGCCGGGTCGACCCAGTAGTAGGTCGTCGCTGCGCCGGCCCATCCGAACTCGCCGATCGAACCGACACCCTGGCTGGCGCCGACGTCGAGCAGCACCCGTGAGCCTAGGCCGAATCCGAACCCGGGGGTCGGGTCGCCCATGATCTCCCAGGGCAGCATCCCCGGAGGTAGTCGGTTGGCGTGCATCAGCTCGAGCGTCTTGCGGCCGACGATCCGTTTGCCGTTGAGCTCTCCGCCGTTGGCGAGTGTCTGCGCGAAGCGAAAGTAGTCGTCGATCGTCGAGAACAGGCCGTGTCCGCCTCTGACGAACACGTCTGGCGTCGACGTTGGATAGGTGGCCGAAACGTCGATGCGCTCGTTGAAACCAGCTAGTTCCGCCTTGACCAGGTCGTCGGCGTCGTAGTTCTGGCCCGCGATATCCGGCAGTCCGTACATCGCAGCGAGTCGGTGTAGTTGGTGGTCGGGCACTCCGAAAGCGGTGTCGGTCATGCCGAGGGGGACGAATATGCGCTCGGCGAGGAAGTCCCCGAGAGCCTGATCAGCAATCACCTCGATGAGTCGGGCTGCGACATCGATTCCGACCGAGTAGTGGAACCGCTCGCCGGGCTGAAACGCGAGTGGCAGTGAAGCGATCAGGTCGACGCACTCCGCCAGCGTGCGGGTCGCATCGTCCATGACTCGATGGTCGCGGTAGAGCTGGGCGACGGGATTGTCGACCATGAAGCCGTAGGTGAGGCCGCTGGTATGGCCGAGCAGATCCCCGATGGTGATCGGGGCGATGGCGTCGACGACCGTCGCGTCGGCGTTCATTACCTTCGACGCGGCGAACGCCGGCAAGAAAGTTGCGACTGGCTGGTCGAGAAGGAACCGGCCCTCCTCGTGCAGCAGCATCAACCCGGTGGACACGATCGGCTTTGTCATCGAGTAGATCCGGAAGATTGTGTCGTCGGTCATCGCGGCGGCTACTTCGGCGTCGCGATGGCCATAGAGGCCGCGGTGCACCACCTGTCCTCGTCGGGCCACGAGCGTGCTGATGCCGCGCACAACGCGTCGATCGACGAAGCCTTGCATCGCTGGGGCGATTCGCTCGAGACGCTCCGCGCTCATCCCGACCGATGCCGGGTCAACTACGTTGTGCATGGCCATGACACCTCCAGAGCTCCGACTGATGTCATTGTGACGCTTGTCGACGGTAACAGCGCCGATTCAAGGGAGGCGAAGGTCCGCCCGACGAGTAGATGTTCACCGTGGCCTCGGTTCGTGGGGTGATGGCGCTGCGGACGGTAGCGAACGGGACCCAACGGACAACCAGAGACTTCATCAACGATCTGTCGGGGATGACACCGGAGCAGGTGCGGCACGCGGACCTGTCCCGCTATGCGCGGCACCAGCCAACCGGCAACTTCGATGCCATGGTGACTTCGAGGAACGCGGAGAAGCAGCTCGACGGCGACGAGTACCGATCGGCGTCGGCGCTGCTGGGCCGGTTCTACGAGATGATCGTTGTCGACACCGCGAACAACGAGGCGCATGAGGCGTTCCAGGCGGCCATCGAGGACGCCACCGTCTTGGTGGTGCCGACCAAGTGGCGGCCGACTCACATCACCCCGGCGACGGCGATGTTGAACGATATGGCCGCCATCTCGCCTCGGCACCAGCTGCTGGTACGCAACGCCGTGGTGGTCGCGTCCAACGGTGTCGGTGAAGCGATTCCTGGTGCCCGGGAGATGGCGAAGCCCATCTTCTCTTCACTCGCCCACACCTGGTCGAGATTCCGCAGGATCCCGCTGTCCCACCCCCGGCGCGGCGCCACCGACCGGGAGACGATCTGTCAGGCCATCCACCACCAGGTCGGGGAGGTGGCCGAGTTGTTGAACGGCGCCGGGCTGCAGCTGGTGCAGGGGCTGGGTCCGCGCCGGCTCGGCGCGCTGATCCGCCACTGCTACACCCCAAGCCGGGGGATCGACGACCTGGCCGGGCTCAGGTCGGCCCGCGACGGCTTCCCCAGCTATCCGCAGCCTTCTGCCGGACGCTTTGCAGGTGCCGGATTGGGGCCGTGACGTGTTGTGGCATCACGCCACCGGGCTGATCGCCCCGCACGGTTGGCCCGCGGACCGGGTCTCCTCCCGCTGGCTGCTGCCGGCGGTGGCGCAGGTGTTCGACGCCGAGTCCCCGTCGGTGATCCGCACCATCACCTCCAGCTGGCGGCTGTTGAACCGGCGGGAGTCCCAGCAGGTGATGGCGCATCAGATGCTCAACACCCTCTCCCAGGTCGCCCGCGACCACGGAAAGGTCACCACCGGGGAGGACCAGGAGCAGGCCGACGCCGGCGACCAGGTCCTCTACGACCTGCGGCACCAGTCCACCGGGGTGCTGCCGTCGGTGCGGGTGACCTGCTCGGCCCCGTCCCACCCGGGGCTGCTGCAGGCCCGGGACCTGGTCGACTCGGCCATGTCGGATCTCAACGTCGACGGCTTCACCTGGTGCGACGGCCGGCAGGCCGACGCCATGATCGTGTCGCTGCCGCTGGGCCCGGGGCTGGTCCGGTGACCGCGCCGACCACCGACCGGGACAACAGCAGCCGCGACGCCGACGCCACCACCCCCGACGCCACCCCTACCGATGACGACGGGGCGCCGGTGGGTCGGCGGGAGCGGCGGCGCCGGGCCAAACAACTCCGGAACGAGCGGCGCGGCCACGTGCAGGCGTGGCGGCGGCAGGGGCCGAGCGCGTCGCTGTTCGGCCACGACCCGGCGGCCGATGAGCCCGACGACGACACCGACGCTGGCGTCGGGCCCGGTGAGGATGACTATCTGACCGATCGGGGTCAGTGGGAGGATTTGAAGGGCCCGACCCCGCGCGGGCTGCGACGGAGCCGATGGCTGGACTGGCTCGGCTGGTATGAGGTGCAGGACCGGGACGCCACCCTCACCTCCACCCGGCAGGTGGTGCCCACCAACCCGGCTTTGATCCGGTCCCAGCCGCCGTTCAGTGGGAGTCCGGTCGGGATTGATGAGCAGACCGGCATGTATGTGGGCTCGGACCAGTTTGTGCTGTACGACCTGGACATTGTGGAGTCCATCAACGTGGTCATCGTCGGCGATGTCGGGGTGGCGAAGTCGTCGTTTGTGAAAAACCACTAGCCCAGGTGACCGTCTTGGCCTCGGTCGTCGCCGGCCGGAAAATCCGGATCCTGGTACTGGCCCGGCCGGAGGTCGAACTGGACGAT
>JAKDLH010000465.1 GCA_030452945.1 Microlunatus sp.
ACACACCGGTGAGCGTGAGCACCAGCACCGCCACGATGGCGACGATCACGGGTCCCAAGCGTCGGCGACGCGGCGACGGACCTGAACCCGGAGCCGGCAGCGACCCACCAGGTGGCGGGTCGGCGGGATTGCCGGTGGTGTCGTGGGACCAGGCCCGTCCGTCCCAGTACCGGAATCGGTTCGCCGTTCCGGCGGGATCGGGGTACCAGCCCGGCATCGACACCCGCTCAGGTTAGTGCTCACGGGTTCACTGCTGGCGAACCTCGCCGGGTCCGGTACGGTCCGACACCCGTACGAGAAACCCCACCCCACGGTGTGCAGGACCGGGCGCCGGACGGCAGACTGTCGCTGTGGACAAGCAGACCGAGTTCGTGTTGCGGGCGATCGAGGAGCGGGACATCCGGTTCGTCCGGATGTGGTTCACTGACGTGCTCGGGTTCTTGAAGTCGGTGGCCATCGCGCCGGCCGAACTCGAGGGCGCATTCGCGGAAGGCCTGGGGTTCGACGGCTCGGCGATCGAGGGTTTCGCCCGTGTGTACGAGTCGGACATGGTGCTGCGACCTGATCCGGCCACGTTCCAGGTACTGCCGTGGCGAGACGACGGCCCCGCGACCGCTCGGATGTTCTGCGACATCGAGATGCCGGACGGCTCGCCCTCCTACGCCGACCCGCGGTACGCGTTGAAACGCGCCCTGAAGAACGCGGCCGATCTCGGCTTCACCTTTTACACCCACCCTGAGGTGGAGTTCTTCCTGTTCAAGGAGCCGGTCGTGCCGGGGCTCCCACCGACCCCGGTCGACTCCTCCGGCTACTTCGACCACACGCCGCAGAGCACCGGCAGCGACTTCCGGCGGGAGGCGATCACCATGCTGGAGCAGATGGGCATCTCGGTGGAGTTCTCCCACCACGAGGGTGCGCCCGGCCAGCAGGAGATCGACCTGCGGTACGCCGACGCGCTGTCCACCGCCGACAACTTGATGACCTTCCGGGTCGTGGTCAAGCAGGTGGCGCTCTCCCAAGGCGTTCAGGCCTCGTTCATGCCCAAGCCGTTCAGCGACCAGCCGGGGTCTGGCATGCACACGCACATGTCACTGTTCGAGGGTGACAACAACGCGTTCTACGACGCCAGCGCCGAGTTCCACCTGTCCACGGTCGCCCGCCGCTTCATCGCCGGCCTGCTGCGGCACGCCGCCGAGATCACCGCCGTCACCAACCAGTGGGTGAACTCATACAAGCGGATGGCCGGTGGTGGGGAGGCCCCGAGCTACATCTGCTGGGGTCGGAACAATCGGTCCGCGCTGGTGCGGGTGCCGATGTACAAGCCAACCAAAGGCGCGTCGGCGAGGGTTGAACTGCGCTCGATCGACTCCGCCGCCAACCCGTACCTGGCTTTCGCCCTGATGCTTGCCGCAGGTCTGGCCGGTATCGAAGGGGAGTACGAGTTGCCTGAAGGAGCAGAGGACGACGTCTGGAGCCTGACCGAGCGGGAGCGTCGGGCGCTCGGTATCGAGCCGCTGCCCCGCAATCTCGATGAGGCGGTCCGACTGATGGAACGCTCCGACCTCGTGGCGGAAACCCTCGGTGACCACGTCTTCGACTTCTTCCTGCGCAACAAGCGGGCCGAGTTCAATGAGTATCGACGCCAGGTCACGCCGATGGAGCTGCAGAAGCTGTTGCCGTTGTTGTGAGTCTGCGATCGGTGCGGTTCAGCGCCTCCCAAGCCTGCAGTTGCTCGGGTTTGCGGTTGTCGCTCGGTCCGCAGATCGAGCGACAACCTGCAA
>JAKDLH010000466.1 GCA_030452945.1 Microlunatus sp.
CTGATCGGCCTCGGCATCGTCATCCTCGTCAGCGGAGGAGCGTTCGGTCTCTGACGGAGCCAAAGCGAACGAGAGAGGTCGCCACTCAACGCGCCTACGCACTTGGTGACAAGCACCCGCGACGCCCACCCGTTCGCGGCCATCCTTCAGTGGACGTCGAACCCAAAGGGGCGAGAGCAGGTCGCAGCGCCCTACCGGAGCTGCCTAGAGGCACCTCGTCGCCGTTTACCCCGTCCGGGTGGTGTCACCGGCATGGGGACGTCTTGCGACATGACCGCAGCGTCTCAAGAAACTACAGGTTGATGAGACACGACGTGACGTCGCTGCCGAGGACCGAGCTCTCGCGGTTCTGCGGCTGCAGAAGTGTCTCGGAAAAGTGTCTCGACGAGAAACGTCTCAGCTGACGTCACCGGAAGGGTTTCTGAGGCAGGATGGGTGGGTGAGACTTCTGGGGTACACGAGAATCAGCACGGCCAGTCAGGACGCGCAGTTGCAGTTGGACGCGCTGACCAAGGCCGGCGTCGAGGCTCGGGACGTTTTCTCCGATGTGACCTCGGGCAGCAAGAACGCAGCGCAACGTCCAGGGATGCGCCGACTCCTGGAGTACGCCACCGCTGGAGACACGGTCGTGGTCTGGCGAGTGGACCGGCTGGGACGCTCACTGATCGACGTGCTGAACACGGTGACCCTGCTGCGCGAGTCCGGCATCGGCATCCGCTCCATCCAAGACGGCATCGACCCAGCCACCACCAGTGGACGGCTGATGCTGAACATGCTCGCCACCTTGGCTGAATACGAGCGGGAGCTGATCACAGAACGGGTCAATGCCGGCATCGCCGCAGCCAAAGCCTCCGGCACCCAGTTCGGGCGACGCCGCGCGGAGTCAGCCGTGATCGCCGAGAAGTTCGCGATCGTAAACGATGCCCGCGCCAAAGGACGCACCGCCACAGACGCGGCCCGACTCGTGGGGTGGTCCCGCGCCACGTTCTACCGCCACAACGCCACCGCCCAGTCACAGGACTCCTGACCGCGCCAGATACCCGCCAGGGCTGAATATCAACGAGCCATCGGCCTTTGACAGCCAGTAGCGCCGACCACCTTGGCTGGACGCGACATCATGCCGCACGGCCTCATCGGCGGAGTGCGCCCAACCAGAATCTTCGTATCTTAGATAGAAATCGCGTTGCTCCAATTTAGAGCGCTTCTCGACAACCGCTCCAACGGGCCGCCGTTTGGGTCGCGAATCACGGCCCAGAAACCTTGGCTCAGTAGTAGACTGGCCCACAACCCGTTGAATCGAGGAGTTGTGAGCAGATGACTGTGTGGGGCTACATGCGCGTGTCGACGACAGCCCAGGATGTCGACGCTCAGCGGCGCGCGCTGCTTTCCGCCGGGGTCGACGCGGCGTACCTGGTCGAGGACCGCGTGAGCGGCACGAAGGCGAGTCGTCCCGGCCTTGACCAGCTCCTGGCCGACCTCGAGGACGGCGACGTCTTGACTGTGTGGAAGCTCGACAGGCTCGGCCGGTCGGTCTCCCACCTGGTCGATCTTGTCGGAGACTTCGATCGCCGCGGTGTGCAGCTGCGCAGTCTCACCGAGGGGCTCGACACGACCACCCCCGCAGGCCGCCTCTTGTTTCACGTCATGGCGGCCCTGGCGGAGTTCGAGCGCGACCTCATTCGCGAGCGGACAGCAGCCGGTCTGGCGGCCGCCCGCGCCGCAGGCAAGGTCCTCGGCCGTCAGTCTCAGGTCACCCGCGAGCAGTAC
>JAKDLH010000467.1 GCA_030452945.1 Microlunatus sp.
CACCTGGCGTCGTGGCTCGTCATCGAACGCTGGCCGTATGCCGCCGCCGGGCCGGCTCATCCTCGGGTGTGTGGTTCGGTGTTGGCAACAGGTGGCTTCGTCCCTGGTCGGTGAAGCGGCGGTGCAGCCGTGCGCGGGCCTGCCTGTCGAGGGGGACGTAGACCAGCTCGCGGCCGGGGCGGTGGTAGACCGGGTCGGCGCCCTCCCAGGCCTCACGGCGCAGCGCGGGCTTGTTGACCTTGCGGGTCGCCGTGACGGGCACGTCGCGGGCAATCCGGAGATAGCGGGGCGCCCACTTGGTGCCGAGGTCGGGCTGGGCCGCCAGGAACTCGGCGAACCGCTGCGGGTCGAAGTGCTGCGGCTCGGCCAGCTGGAGGGTCGCCATCACCTGGTCACCGGTCCGCTCGTCCGGCACCGGGTAGACGACGGCGAGCGCGACTCCGTCGTGGCGCGCGAGGATCCGCTCGACCGGGGCGGCCGAGAAGTTCTCGCTGTCGACCCGCAGCCGATCGGCTCCGCGCCCTGCGAAGTAGAAGAAGCCCGCCTCGTCGCGGTAGCCGAGGTCGCCGGTGAGGAAGATGTCACCACGGACCCGCTCGGCAGCCGCCTCGGGGTTCTTGTAGTACCCCTCGAACCCGCGGGCCCCGGTGAGGTTCGCGAGCTCGCCGATGGCGAGCTCACCATTGAGCACTCTTGCAGACGAGTCGAACTCGGCCCGCGGGCACTCCCGTAGCGTCGCGGGGTCGAGCACGACGGCGTCGACACCCGGGTACGGCAGGCCGAGCGAACCCGCCGGTGAGTCCTCGGTGCGGGCGATGGACAGGCCGCCCTCGCTCGCGCCGTACGACTCCGTGGGCCAGACCCCGAACCGGCGGTGGAACTCCCGGCGGTCGGCGTCGGACGCCTCGGTCCCGTAACAGCTGACGAGGCACGTGCTGCCCTCCTCCGGCCGTTCAGGCTGGGCCAGGACATAGGACAGGGAGCGCCCGACGTAGTTGAAGAACGTCGCCCGGTAGCGGATGAGGTCGTCCACGAACCGGGAGGCGGAGAACTTCCGCGCCAGGGCGAACGTCCCGCCGGTCAGCAGCGGGTTGGCCCAGCAGGCGAAGAGTGCGTTGCCGTGGAAGAGCGGCATCGAGTTGTAGCTCACGTCGTCACGGCCCAGGCCCATGTGCCTCACCTGAGCGGTGCGGCACATCCGCCCGGTCGTGCAGATGACCGCCTTCGGGTCACCCGTCGACCCGGAGGTGAACATCAGCAGAAGCTGGGTCTGCGGGTCGGCGGCCTCGGGCACGTCCGGCCGGGACAGGCCCGCGAAACGGCCGATCTGAGCGGCATACCCAGGCGTGTCGATGAGCAGGGTGCGCGCTGCGGTGACGCCGCAGTCGACGCCGTCGAGGTGCCCGGTCAGCTCCTTCGAGGTGACCAGGGCCTGGCAGTCGGTGAAGCGGATGTCGCGGGCCAGCTCCTCGCCGCGCCGGGTCAGGTTGATCCCGACGACAGTGGCCCCGGCATAGGCCGCAGCACCGATCATGAAGAGGTACTCGGGGTCGTTCTCCAGCATCACCCCGACGTGGAAGGGCCGGTCCGGGTCGCGCAGGTCGAGCAGCAGGTGCGCTCTGGTCCGGCACTCGGAGACGAACCCGCTCCAGCTCCAAGCGGATTCCTCGAAGAGGAGGCCCGGGTGCGGGTCGTCGGCGCGAGCGTCGAGCAGGTCACGGGTGGTCGTGGCGGTGGTCGTGGCGGTGGTCGTGGTGGTGGTGGCG
>JAKDLH010000114.1 GCA_030452945.1 Microlunatus sp.
CTCGGTCTGCAGAGCGAGCGACTCCGTCAAACCCGAGCGACTTCTTCTTGCCTGTGGTCGGAGGCTCACTCATCCGGGGTCACCTCACCGTCGGCCACCTGGTAGCGACGACCCGCGAGCTCGACGGGCACGTCGGCGCCGACGGCCGCGGTGACCAGGACCTGCTCGGCGCTGAGTACGCTGCCGGCCAGTCGCTGCCGCCGCGTGTTGTCCAACTCGGCAAACACGTCGTCGAGCACCAGCACAGGTTCGACCCCGTCGCCTCTCAGCAGCTGGAACGAGCCGAGCCGCATCGCCAACGCCAACGACCAGGATTCACCGTGGCTGGCGTACCCCTTGGCCGGCATCGGTCCCAAGGCCAAGGTGATGTCGTCACGGTGCGGACCGACCAGACACAGGCCACGCTGGATCTCGTCGCTGCGCCGCTGCTTCAACCCGATGGTCATCACCTCGGTCAGCTCGTCCCGGCTCATCTGGTCGGACAGCTCGAGACCGGACTTGTACGTGGCGCCGACCTGAGAGTTGGTCGGAGCGATGTCGGCGTACGCCTGACTGGCGTGGGGCGCCAGGTCGGCCAGCGTCCGCAATCGCGCCGCCAGCAACTCGCCGCCGACCTGGGCGAGGTGAGCGTCCCAGACGTCGAGAGTGGATGCGGCCTCCGGCGGTGGGGAAACCGCCCGGGATCGACCGCTGAGCGATTTCAGCAACGTGCTGCGCTGCCGCAGAACCCGGTCGTAGTCGGCCCGGACGCCGGAGAACCGTGGCCAGCGGGCGACGACCAGCTCGTCGAGGAAGCGGCGGCGTTCTGAGGGGTCACCCTTGACTGTGGACAGGTCCTCGGGGGAGAACACCACGGTCCGGAGCGCCCCGACCAGCTCCCGCGCCCGCCGCAGCGGTGACCGGTTCAACTTGGCCCGGTTGGCCTTGCCCGGGGTGATCTCGATCTCCAGCTGGAGCTGTCGTGGGTCATCCAGACCAGCCTGCACCCGCGCCCGGACCACGGCCCGCTCCGTGCCGAACCGGACCAGCGGCACCTCTGAGGAGACCCGGTGAGACGACAGCGTGGACAGGTACTCCACCGCCTCGACCAGATTTGTCTTGCCCTGCCCGTTGGCCCCGACAAAGGTGCTGACTCCAGATCCCAGCGGTACGTCGAGGTGGGCGTAGGACCGGAAGTCGGCCAGCTGCAGGTGGTCGACGAACATCTGATCAGCCTAGGCGGGTGGTGTCGAACGGTGGCCGTAGCGAGCAGGTGCCTGAATGCGTGCCAGGCGGGTTGGCGCGGAGCGCCGCCTTCGGCGGACAGGCGGAGGTCGGTCTGGTGCGGCGTTGCCGTCAGGCGTGGTGGGGGTTCCGAGCGGAGCTTGCCAAGCGAGGTGGGCAGGACTGCGATCCAGCACCAGACCGACTCTTCACTTCTCGGCGTTGCTCGGCTTCACCCGGTCTGCCTTCGACTCGCCCGCCTCGAGCGATTCACCAACCGGCAACTCGTGGTGGCCGCCAAACTGTAACCGCATAGCCGACAGGAGCTGGTTGGCGAACTGGTCTTCGTCGCGGGAAGCAAACCGTTCGAACAACGCAGCAGACAGCACCGGAGCCGGTACCCCGACGTCGACCGCGGCCTTGACCGTCCAGCGGCCTTCTCCAGAGTCCGAGACCCGACCGGCCAGGCCGTCGAGGGTCGGGTTGTCCTGCAACGCCGCGGCGGTGAGGTCGAGCAGCCAGGAAGCAATGACCGAGCCGCGACGCCACACTTCGGCGACCTTGGCGGTGTCGATGTCGAACTGGTAGTACTCCGGCTCCTCCAACGGCGCGACCTCGGCGGAGTGGCTGGCTTCCTGAATGCCGGCGTCGGCGTTGTGCAAGATGTTCAGCCCCTCGGCGAAGGCGGCCATGATGCCGTACTCGACCCCGTTGTGGACCATCTTGACGAAATGCCCGGCGCCGGACGGTCCGCAGTGCAGGTAGCCCTGCTCCTCGGCGGCCAGCTCGCCGGTCCGACCGGGGGTGCGCTCGACGTCCCCGGTGCCGGGAGCGATGGTCTTCAGCACCGGTTCGATGGTGGCGACGGCCTCCTCGTCCCCCCCAACCATCAGGCAGTAGCCGCGCTCCAAGCCGAAGACGCCGCCGCTGGTGCCGATGTCGACGTAGTGCAAACCCTGCTCCCTGAGCCGCTTGGCCCGGCGGACGTCGTCGCGGTAGTTGGAGTTCCCGCCGTCGATGATGATGTCGCCTTCGTCGAGCAGCTCGGCGAACTGATCGACGATCTTTCCGGTGAGGCCAGCCGGGATCATCAGCCAGACCGCTCGCGGCTGGGCCAGCTTCGCGACGAAGTCTTCCGCGCTGTCCGCGCCCACCGCTCCCTCGTCGGCCAAGGTGGCGACCACGTCGTCGTTCACGTCGTACACCACACACTCGTGGCCGTCCCGCATCAGCCGCCGCACGAGGTTGGCGCCCATCCGGCCCAGCCCGACCATTCCCAGCTGCATGAAAGCCCCTTCCGCGAGCGTCGTCAGGCACGCTAGCAGGGCGCTGTTGCGACGATCGACCGAGCCCCACCGGACGAGCGCAGCGAGGACGGACCCGTCGCGAGCGACCGCGAACGAAGCGCGGCTCTGTCTGGACAGACGAGAGAGCGGACAACGCAATTCCGTCCGCGAACGAGGACGGAAGACGGAGCCCTCAGCGCGCGTGAGTAGCGAGTGACGACTAGCTGATGCGACTCTAGGACGGCAACCGCATCAGCATGATCACGTGGCGGTAGTCGGTGATCGGGTCGCCGTCGATCTCGGCCAGACCGGTCAACTGGCACGGCTTGCTCGGTGCGGTGAAGGCGAGGTTCACGTACGGGGTGTCGAAAGCGCCGAGTGCGTCCAGCAGATACGTCGGGTTGAACCCGGCTGCGGTCACCGCGTGGTCGCCTCCCCCCGGCTGCTCGACGAGCGCCTCGATGGACTCCGAAGCCTGGGCCTGGTCACCGGTCGCCGCCTCCAACGTGACCACGCCGCCGTCGCCGATCAGCATCCGCAGCGAGGTGTTCCGCTCCGCGACCAAGGCCACGCGCCGAGCGGCAGCGATCGTGTCGGCGGTGCTGAGTCGAACCGTCATCACCGGCTGGGTGTTCATGATGTGCCGGACCTTCGGGAACTCGCCGTCCAGCAGCCGAGTCGTGGTCTGGCGGTCGCCGGCGGAACCGTGTCCCTCGAACCCGATGATGCCGTCACCGGTGCCGCCGGAGGCCAGACTCAGGATGATCTGATCGCCTGCGGACATCGACCGAGCCGTGTCGGACAACACCTTGGCCGGCACCAAGGCGACGGCCGAGGTCTGCGGCGTCGCCGGATTCCAGCCGAACTCGCGCAACGCCATCCGGTAGCGGTCGGTGGCCAGCAGCGACACGGTTTCGCCCTCGATCTCCACCCGGACGCCGGTGAAGACCGGCAGCAACTCGTCGCGCCCGGCGGCCACCACGACCTGGGCGACCGCATGCGCGAACGCCTCACTCGGCACCGTGCCCGTGGCCTCCGGCATGGCCGGCAAGCTCGGGTAGTCAGCCACCGGCAGGGTCTGCAGGGTGAACCGGGCGCTGCCGCACACCAGTTCGACGTGGTTGCCCTCGGCGGTGATGTCGACCGGCTTGGCCGGCAGGCTGCGGGAGATATCGGCCAGCAGCCGACCCGAGACCAGGGCCTGGCCCTCATCGGCCACCTCGGCCTTCACCGTGATCTGGGCGCTGGTCTCGTAGTCGAAGCTGGAGAACACGACCCCCGACGCGTCGGCCCGCATCAGCAGCCCGGCCAGGATCGGCACACTCGGCCGGGTCGGCAGGCTGCGAGCAGCCCACTGGACCGCCTCGGCCAACGTGTCGCGTTCGAGTCGAATCCTCACACTGCCTCCTGCCGCTTGGTGGCACCCCGTACGAGGCAACCGCGCCCCGCTGGGTGGCGCGGCACGATCATAGCGAGCAGGCGCGGGTCAGCCTCGTTCGTCCGGCCTCAACACCCGCAGCTCCGCCGCGGCGGCGACGACCTCATCCTGCAGCGGAATCAGCTGCTCCATCCCGGTCGGCGCCGACTGAGAGAACAACGGTCGGATCTCGAACACGAGGTCCAGGACCGCCTCGCGGGTGATCTCGCCACGTCGCAGTGTCATGGTGGCGCCGGCCAAACGGTTGTATTCGTTCACCCGGACCCGCCAGCCCGGGTTGTCCAGGCTCTGACATGACCGCATCTCAGCGGCCAGGCGATTCAACGCGGTCTCCAGCCGGATCAACTGTCCTCGCCGGACGTCTTGGTCCAAAACGATCGCGGTGTCCTCCCCCGCCTCTTCCTCGCCTCGGCCAAACACCTTGTGCCAGAACTTCACTCAGACCCCCTTGTGTCCAGACCGCCCTGTCATCCCGCTGTGTGGGTGCCAGGGGGACTCCCCGAGCGCAACTGTCCACTTCGCACACAGGCGTGACGTTGAATTGATAGAGGCTATGTCACTATTCGTCGTCGTCGTAGGTGTTGTGGACCCTGTGGATAACCCTCCTTCCCGCCACGTCAGCCTCAGGTCGGGGCTGTGGTCGACGCTGTGGCTAACCGGAAACTACACGGGGAGGATCTGCGGATATCCAGCACACCATGGTTCCGTCTCCACCGGAAAGTCGGCTGTGCTCCCCATCAAGTGCCGAGTTATCCCCAACCGAGGGGTTGGTCCACAGGGTTGTCCACAAAGTGTGTGGTGGGCGTAACGAATCTGAGATCTTGGGCAGGTCCGTCTGCCCCGGCAAGGCGGAAGCCGACGGTCGGACAGGTTGTGCACAACTCTGTGGACGGACCGCTCGTCTGGGCGGAACCCTGTCTGATCGGGCTGGTGGAGCGATCAGGGTGGCCCGCCCGTACGTTGGTCGGGCCAGGGTCAGCGTTGGGAAGCCTGCTGTTTGATCCGGTTGGTCAACTCGGTGACCTGGTTGTAGAGACTGCGGCGCTCTGACATCTGGGTCCGGATCTTTCGCTCGGCGTGCATCACGGTGGTGTGGTCGCGGCCTCCGAACTGCTGACCGATCTTGGGCAAAGACAGATCAGTCAGTTCCCGGCACAGGTACATGGCGATCTGCCGGGCGGTTACCAGCAGATGGGTCCGACTCTGACCGCACAGGTCTTCGATGGTCAGGTCGAAGTACGCCGCCGTCTGAGCCATGATCATCCCGGAAGTGATCTGGGTCTCCCCGCCCTCGGGGATCAGGTCTTTGAGCACGACTTCAGCCAAGGCGAGATCCACCTGCTGCCGGTTCAGGCTGGCGAAGGCGGTCACCCGGATCAGAGCCCCCTCCAGCTCCCGGATGTTGGTTTGGATCCGGCTGGCGATGAACTCCAGCACCTCCGGTCCGGCCACCAACCGCTCCTGGGCCGCTTTCTTGCGCAGGATGGCGATCCGGGTCTCCAGGTCGGGGGGCTGGATGTCGGTGATCAGACCCCAGCCGAAGCGGCTGCGAAGCCGCGGTTCTAGGTTCTCCAAGTTCTTCGGAGGCCGGTCCGAAGTCATCACGATCTGCTTCTGGGCGTTGTGCAGCGTGTTGAAAGTGTGAAAGAACTCCTCCTGCGTCTGCTCCTTGCCCTCCAGGAACTGGATGTCGTCGATCAGCAGCACGTCCACTTCGCGATACCGGCGGCGGAACTCGGCTCCCTTGTTCTGGCTGATCGCGTTGATGAAGTCGTTGGTCAGCTCCTCGGTGGAGACGTAGCGCACCCGCACCCGCTCGAAGTAGTCGCGGGCATAACGACCGATCGCGTGCAGCAGGTGGGTCTTCCCCAGGCCGGACTCACCGTAAATGGTCAATGGGTTGTAGGACTTGCCCGGGTTCTCCGCGACCGCGACGGCGGCCGCGTGGGCGAACCGATTCGAAGAGCCGATGACGAACGTCTCGAACGTGTACTTCGGATTCAGTCGGGCGTCGATCTCGCGCTTGGGTCGGATCGGGTCCTCGTCGAGGCTGCGTCGCGGCTCGACCAGCGCGTGGGACCGTGCCTCTCGCGTTGCCGTGAAACCGAAGTCGGACCGGGCACCGAACGCGGTCGAGCCATCCGGACCGGTGACCGGGGCCGAGACCGGACTTTGAGGCCCGGGCCCGGCGCCGCGGCCGAAGAGCGATGGCTCACTCCCGGAGCCGAGTGTGGCGCCGTTGTGGCGGGTCGCGGGGTCATCCTGCTGGGGGTACCCGACCGTGTCCTCGGGATCGTCGAAGACCACTGGAAGATCGGCTTCGGCGGCGGCGGAAGGGTCCACGATCACCGCAAGCTGGACGGCGCGCTGGAAGTACTGACTGAGCTGCAGTTCGATGCTGTCGCGAAACCGGTTTTCCAGTTGGTTGCGGGTGAAGTTGTTCGGCACCGCCACCATCAATGCGTCTTGATGCATAGCCACCGGCTTGGAGTTGTCCAGCCAGCGACGCAGCTCCGGCGGTGATGTGGTGTAGACGTGCTCCCAAGCAATCGTAGTGGCGTCGCGGTCGCTGGCCTCGGTCACTGCTTCTACTCCACAGGTTCGTCACGGGCGTACGTCGTCCGGATCGTGTCCGTCTGGGGCAACGTGTCGCCGTCGTGGTGGGATGGGTGCAGATCGCACGGGCGATGCGGGAGCCGCCCATCGGTGACCCCATTCCTGTCCGTGTGATCGTTGTCTTCTGATCGTGTCGAGCCCTCACCCTAGCCCTCCACAACGTTATCCACACCCTGTGCACAAATAGGTGGAAACCGCCACACCCCACGCTGCTGCCGATGCGCGGGAGCGCACGACCGGGCGGGCACGTTGGTCTGGGACGGAAGTGGAGGTGTCGGGGTGTACAACGTTGGCGTAAGAGCGAACAAGGTAACGAAGCGAGAACGTAGCAACGAGCCTCGGCGCGCCGCAAGCCATTCCTCAGAGAATCCCGGATGGTTCGGCGTGTCGGCTGGACACGCCGGACGCGTCTGGTAGGGCACGGTCAAACGACGGCCTGCTGCGAGGCACCTGGGCGCGCACACCCGGTCAGCTGCTCGCCACGGACAGGCGTTCGACACCACCCTGGGACTGGTCGCGCTGTTTGACCGGCTTGAGTCGCCCCCGTACCGTTAGGAGGTCCCCGCCGCTGCGGCGACCCCTGTTCTCTGCCCATTCCGCGGGCAGTTTCCTGGCCAGCTAGACGATATAGGGAGCCTTCCCGTGAGCAAGCGCACGTTCCAGCCGAGCAACCGGCGTCGCAGTCGAGTCCACGGATTCCGTCTGCGGATGCGGACCCGTTCCGGTCGCAGCATTCTTGCCGCCCGTCGGCGCAAGGGCCGCGCCAAGCTGTCTGCCTGACGGTACGGTCGAGACGGCCCCGTGTTGCCCAGGACCGCACGAATGCACCGCTCGGAGGACTTCCGACGGACGGTGCGGCGCGGGGTGCGAGCTGGCCGGGGGGCAGTGGTGGTTCATGCCTGGCGCGGCGACTCGTCCGGTACGGGTATCGCCGGGGGCAGATCAACGTGCTCGGGTGTCGGTTCTGTCGCGCCAAGGACGGTCGGTTTCGTGGTGTCGAAGGCGGTCGGGCCGGCCGTGCGGCGCAATCGTGTTCGGCGTCGCTTGCGCCATCTGGCCCGCCGGCGTCTGGGTGAGCTCGACGAGCAGACTCAGGTCGTGGTGCGGGCGTTGCCGGCCGCGGGGACGGCCGGCCGCGAATTGGCCAACGATCTCGATGCGGCGTGGTCCGCGGCCGTGGCTAAGCTGGACCAGAGAGTGGGACTGGCCGGCAGAGCGCGGCTCGACCAGCGATCGACGTCTGCGGATCGATCCGGGCGGGAACCACGATGAAGTATGTGCTGATCGGCCTCCTCAAGGTCTACCGTCTGGTGATCTCCCCTGTCTACGGCAACGTCTGTCGCTACTATCCGAGCTGCTCGGCGTACGCGCTGCGTGCCGTCGAAGTGCACGGGGCCCTGCGGGGGTCCTGGCTGGCCGCTCGACGGCTGCTGCGCTGCCACCCCTGGGCCTCGGGCGGCTACGATCCGGTTCCTGGTACCCCGGAGTTCGAGGAGGAGGCGCGGTTGCTGGCAGCGACCGAGGCCGCTTCAGGCTCCTCGAGCTTGGACCCCAGTCAACCCGATCTGCTGGCGACTGCGCCGTCTGCTCCTGACCACCACACGGTCGCAGTCCGAGCCGATCAATCCGACCAGCGAGCCGAGCCCGCTCACGTACGAGGTGTGAATTGTTCGATCTGATCCCGCTGCTCGTCCCCATGGGCATCTGGGACCCGTTCATCGCCGTCGGCAGCGCCATCATGCGCCCGCTGTATTGGGTGGTCTCGGGTCTGCTGGTGCTGTTCCACAACCTGTGGTCCCCGCTGCTTGGGGCCGACAGCGGCTGGACCTGGGCCCTGTCGATCGTCAGCCTGACGGTGGTCATCCGGATCGCCCTGATTCCGCTGTTCGTCAAGCAGATCAAGTCGTCGCGTCAGATGCAGCTCTTGCAGCCCAAGGTGCGCGAGCTGCAGAAGAAGTACGGTCACGACCGGGAAAAGCTCGGTCAAGAGACCATGAAGCTCTACAAGGAGCACAACGCCAACCCGTTGGCCTCCTGCCTGCCGCTGCTGCTGCAAATGCCGATCTTCCTGGCCTTGTTTCGCGTGCTGGACGGCGCGGCCCGGAATATCCCGCGAGGCCACTGGCTGGAGATCAATCCCGGGCTGGTGACCTCGCTGAACGAGGCCACCATCTTCGGCGCCCGCATCTCCGACACCTTCCTCAAAGTCGGTTGGGGCGCTGGCGCCACGGCCACCCATGTTGTCGCGATCGTGTTGATCGTGGCCATGACCTCCACGCTGTTCGTCACCCAGCTGCAGTTGATGCGGAAGAACATGCCCCCGGAGGCGCTGACCGGACCGTTCGCCCAGCAGCAGAAGATGATGCTGTACCTCTTTCCGTTCATTTTCGCGGTCGGTGGCATCAACTTCCCGATCGGGGTGCTGATCTACTGGCTGTCCTCGAACTTGTGGACGATGGGTCAGCAGTTCTATGTCATCCGCCGGAACCCGGCGCCCGGTACGCCCGCCTATGAGGCTTGGGAGCAGCGGCGCAAGGAGAAGCAGGCGCACAAGGCGGCCCACCATCCTGCCCCGCCGACCGCCGCAGCGGCCACGGCGGAGTCGCGTAGTGGCGGCAACGGCTCGTCGTCGCGGGTCAGTGACGCCGTGAGCGAGACGGCAACCCCCCGCGTGGTGCGTCAGCAGCCACGTAAGAAGACCCGGTCCCAACGCAAGCGCTGACCGACCACGCCCCGATCCGCCCGAGACTCGCCGCCACGTGCGGGCCCGGGCG